>JAFTEH010000124.1 GCA_017453745.1 Spirochaetaceae bacterium | reverse complement strand
TAAATATTACCCCTTTCCATCTCTATATAATACAAAGAATAATTTTAAAAAATGTACCCCAAAGTCCAAAAAAATGTACCCCAAAGTCCAAAAAAATGTACCCCAAAGTCCAAAAAAATGTACCCCAAAGTCCAAAAAATGTACATAGAATTTTTAATCTTTTTGCGCCTGTTTTTTTACAAAATTTAATAGTTATATCTCTTTTATAAGTGCTTAGTTTTTATATAAAAAAAAGAAATGTTAGGAAAAAAATATACTCCTATGTAACAATCTAATCGGCTAGAGAAGTATTACTAAATGTATGAAAAAAATATTATAAGTATTGATGAAGTATAAAAGGTATCAAATTTTGGACGTGTAAAAAAGGTTTGTAAAACAACAATGGGTAGCAGACTAGATTGCCGAAAACAGTTTCTCTGTAATTCAGATTATCAACAAGTAGTGGGTAATAAAACTTTACTCGTATATATCATCGTACGCTCTTTAGCTAATGGGGCAGCTATTCGCGGTATACAAGTATCTTTTGGTGTAAGTTTTTAAGTAATTTTTAAGATGTTAAAGAATCTAAAATAAGTGCATCGTCAAAAGCAAAAGTATTACGACACACTTGAAGTTGAGATTTTTGTTTGGCAGCACGAAAAGTTTTGCTTATTTACATATATTAGACTTGTAAAGAGAAAAGTTAGGTATAATAGAAATATGGAATTGAAGGAAAAGGTAGAAAGACTAAGTGAAGCAAAGTTTCAAGAGTTATTTGGGGTAAAAAAGATAACTTTTTCCCTTATGCTTGAGGTATTAGAAGAAAAATATAAAAAAGACCATCAAAGGCGTGGCTGTAAGGGAAAATTAAGTGTTTTTGAACGTCTGATAGTTATGCTTGAGTATTATCGACATTATGTCACAATGGAAAAACTTGCATTTGACCATAACGTTGAAAAAAGCACAATTTGTGACACTATTCGTTGGGTTGAAACAACTCTGCAAGAAAACGATTCATTGCCTCTGCCGAAAAGAAGGAATACAGCAGGAATTGAAGAAATCGCTGTGGACGTAACGGAAATAGAGATTGAGAGACCAAAAGAAAAGCAAGAGAAATGGTATTCGGGAAAAAAGACGGCACACACAAAAAGTGCAAATCGTAGCACACGCACAAAGTAAAGATATTTTATCAGTCGACTTTGCAAAGGGAAGTGTTCATGACAAGAAAATATTTGATGAGAGTGGAATAAAGATAGATGATGAAACGCTATTAAAAGGCGATTCAGGGTATCAAGGGATACAAAAAAGAGTGCAAAGGTGCGATTTACCAATAAAAAAAGTAAAAGGCAAGGAAAGAAGTCAAGATGAGAAAGAGTTTAACAAGGAAGTTGCAAAAGAGAGAGTGTTTATAGAGCATATAAATCGCTATATTAAGCGATTTCGCATATTTTCAACACACTACAGAAATGGACTTGAAGGATTTTCTTGTAAATTCACATTGATTTGTGGCATTTATAATTTGCAACATTGATTCTCGCTATTTCCGAACAGGTCTATTATAGAGAAACAGGGGAAATATTTTCTTATGCTAGAGGAAAGCGAAATACTGATACAGCTCAAAAGTTGCGCAACTGATTGAAATCGCTTAGGATTATCTATGATGCGATTTCAACTGATAACTGAGATAGTTTTCAAGGAAAGTGGGCTACAAAAGGCATAATTGTAGATTAAGGCATTTATGCAGAAGATTTCTTAGCTGCTTATACAAGTTATTAAATGCCTAGAGTTGTTGTATTGTAGCTTTTAGTGAAGTTATTTTTGAGATATAGCCCTAAATTCAAATTTTTATTTTAGGATAGTATTTTAGCCTATAAGTCTAAAATTTTCACATTCTATGTCTCTTTTGTCAATGGTGCTTCAATTTTCTCAACCTAGATGTGTTAGGTCGATTTAGATAATGTTCTAGTAGTTTAAAAGATGAAAAAAAAAGCCTGGCAGCTTCCTACTTTCCCACCAAAAGGCAGTATCATCGGCGTAAGAGAGCTTGACTTCCGTGTTCGGTATGGGAACGGGTATTACCTCTCCACTATGGCCACCAGGCATTTAATTCATATATAAAAATGTTTTTGTATCAAGCTAAAAAGCAGGCTACAAATCAAAATAAAGAAGAATAATTATAAAAAAAATAATAATATGGTCAAGCCTCTCGACTTATTAGTATCGCTCGACTGAACACATCGCTGTGCTTATATCTACGACCTATCAACCTGATAGTCTCTCAGGAGTCTTTAGGAGAATTAAATTCTCAGGGATGTCTTATCTTGAGGTGGGCTTCCCGCTTAGATGCTTTCAGCGGTTATCCCTTCCGAACTTAGATACCCAGCACTTACCCTTGGCAGGATAACTGGTAAACCAGAGGTTCGTCCACTTCGG
>JAFTEH010000123.1 GCA_017453745.1 Spirochaetaceae bacterium | reverse complement strand
GTCTACAGGATGTAGACGGTGCGTAAGCGCGAGAATTAAAAAGAACATAATATATTTTAATTCTCGGCCACTTTGAAAAAACAAGGATGTTTTTTCAAAGTGCATTTGCTTCGAACAAAAGTGTGTCCCTTTCCCTTAGTAGTGGAAACACATTCTCTGCAAAAATTAATTTCCCTGTTGTTATGTACATTATTTTGAAATTGCTGTTGCCCCAATAGATAGATAATTCAGGCAGCAGAATTCGCTTTAAACATACACTTACTTTGCTTTTTTACTATTTGTCATGGCTGTAGTATTTGTGTGTCATACAAAAATGTATAGATTGCTGGAGAGAATGGTGTACTTCACAAAGATTTGTAATATGTGTATACTGGTTTGTGAAAGCCTTCAGTGAATAGGTGTACAGTAGCCGAAAGACTTTCGAGTGCAAATATGGAACAAACGACGATAGTAAAAACGGAAAATCATTGGGTTGAGGCTGTGCAGATTGCTTGGCCGGCGGTTCTTGAGAGTTTTTTTTTGGCGATGGCAGGTGTCATTGATACTATAATGATTGCATCGATTGGTACTTATGCAGTGGCTGCGGTGGGTTTGACGAGCCAGCCGAAGTTTTTGATGCTTTCGATTTTTATCGCTATTTCGGTAGCGGTTTCGGCTTTGGTGGCGCGCCGTAAGGGGCAGGAGGATCAAGTTTCTGCGAATGAAACATTAGTTACGAGTTTATTTCTTGCTCTTGGGTTTTGTGTTATCATTACACTGATTTCGCTTTTTTTTGCAAACCCGATTCTTCATCTCGCTGGTAGTAATGAAGAAACGCACGAAGCGGCAACAATGTACTTTCGTATTATAATGGGTGGAATCTTTTGTAATATCGGGGCGATGATAATCAATGCTTCACAGCGTGGCAGTGGAAATACTCGTATTGCATTTACGACAAATCTAGTGTCTACTATTATAAACATCTGTGGGAATTGGCTTCTTATAGGTGGAAGGCTTGGTTTTCCAAAATTAGGTATACAGGGAGCAGCAATCGCCACTGTGTTTGGTTCTTTTGTCGCCCTTTGTTTGAGTGTCAGTTCACTTTTTAGAAAATCGAGTTTTGTACGCATTCGCTTTATCCTAGAGCGCAACATAAAAGCAACTTTAAAAACGGTAAAAAATATTTTTCATTTGGCATCGAGTATCTTTTTGGAAAATATTGCGATGCGTATTGGGTTTGTTGTAACAGCATTTTTAGCAGCCCGACTTGGTACCGAGCAATTTGCCGCTCATCAAGTCGGTATGAATATGCTTATGATAGGCTTTTCGTTTGCGGACGGGATGCAAGTAGCCGCTGTTGCTTTGACAGGAAGGGCGTTGGGAAGTGGCGATAAGACTTTGGCAAAACAATACGGTTTAATCTGTCAACGAATTGGGTTTTGCATTTCGATTGCGCTTTCTGCATTTTTGTTTTTTTTAGGGGAAGCGGTTTTTCGTTTATACTTTGATACAGATGCCGTGTTACAATATTCGAGCCTCATTTCTCATTTTATAATGATAGTGGTATTAGCGCAAATTTCACAAGTTATTTTTGGGGGCTGTCTTCGTGCTGCCGGCGATGTAAAATACACTCTTTTTGTTTCTATTGTAAGTGTCACGCTGATTCGCTCGGTGGTTACGATTGTGTTAGTGCTGTACTTACAGTGGGGGCTTGCTGGTATTTGGCTTGGTATACTTTCTGACCAAGTGTCGCGGTTACTCTTTATGAGTATACGGTACATGCAAGGGAAGTGGGTGGATTTGACTATTTAGGGAATCTTTAAAAAACTTTTATTTAAGCGTGCCATCAATTTCAAAAGCCCGAAATTACAGGGCTCCAATACTCGCATTTTCAAAGACCCCTCTAAAAACTGTACAGGGCAGCGAAGCATCTCGATGCGTTTTTAGAGGTTCTCTTAAGTCCTAAATGCCAACTTGCCAGTGCCGCGTTTTAGGAAGGGATAGGGGCTAAGGGAAAGGTAGAAAAAACATAGCCGTCTACTCAGGAAGTAGACGGTGCGTAAGCGCGAGAATTAAAAATATCATATTTGCTTAAATTCCATAGAGCATAACAGAGACTTATTACTTTCAGGTGGGTTCTTAGGGCGGAGCCCTAAGCGATGCTTTTGGAAGGGATAGGGATTCTAAGGGAAAGGGAAACCTTTTGCTTCGAACAAAAGTGTGTCCCTTTCCCTTAGTATTAGGATGCAGAAAAACAATCCCTGCAAAACTTGATTTCCCTATGTTTTTAACTTGTAGTTTGCGTTGCAAACGTAGCTTATCGTTTATGCCTCATACGGATAGATGTACAAAGTGGCATTTTTGAAATGACACTACTTGTTTAGTTGACAGATTAGTTGTTTTCAGTACAATCAAAAAAATGAAGTTTATTCATACTGCTGACTGGCATTTGGGAAGTCAATTACATAATATTGAGCGTAAAAAAGAATGTGAGATGTTTTTACAGTGGCTTACATCCACAATTATTGAAAATGAAATACAGGCTCTTATTATTGCCGGTGATATTTATGATAAAGCAACACCCAGTATTGAAGCGCAAACAATGTATCATAGGTTTTTAGCTTCATTGGTGGGAACTTGTTGTAAAAATATCATTGTGGTTGGAGGAAATCACGATTCTGCTCATTTACTTGACGCAAATAAGGACTTGTTGCGCTTGCTCAATATTTCGGTTGTCGGTAGTATAAGTAACCTTGAACTTGAAAAAGCGTGTTTTAAATTATTCAATGCTCATGATGAAGTTATCGGAATTTGTATGGCTGTTCCTTTTATACGAGAAGCCGAGTTACACAATATTGTAGTCGACGATGATTCAGATGCCGATAATTTTTATGCGAGTGCTCATAAAAGGATTTACGATACACTATATAGAATCGCAAAAAAAATACGCAATGATGAGAGGGTGCCTATTATCGCAACGGGGCATTTATATGCGTCCAACTTAGAAGGGCGTCTTGCTCTTGCTCGTTCTCAAGATTCACATGACGATGGTATGAAAGTAATTGATGTGCTCGGCAACTTAGGGAATATTCCACCGCATATTTTTCCACCAGTTGATTATGTTGCACTTGGGCATATTCACTATACAACAATGGTTGACAAAAATCCATCGATTAGATATTCAGGGTCTCCGTTTGTCATGGGATTTGATGATGCGGATATTCCACATTATGTTTTATGTGTGGATGTAAAAGGTGGGGAATGCCCGATTGTACAAAAACTGGAAACTCCGAGTCCCTATCGCTACAAAAGAATTTCTGGCACCGTTGACGAGATAAAACATAAGCTGAATGAAATGATTGCTGAAAGTGTAGACAATGCAGAACATAAGGAAACATTTATAGAACTTTGTTATGTGCGCATGTATGATGTTGATATTGATGTTGTGCTTGAAGATACGCTCAAAAAACTTCCTGCGCATATAAAAATAATTAACCGTAAACCGATTGAGCAAAATGATGCTACAAAAAACATACATGACACGACATATTCAGTACATGAATTAAAAGCCCTGACAGATAAAGAAATTTTTACTAAGCTTATCTTGACAAATATACAATGCGACGAAAAATCTGAAGAAGGAAAAGCCTTGCTAGAAAAGTTTTTGCCTCTGTTTATGAAAGTTGCTGCGGAGATAGAATAATGCGAATACTCAAGATAGAAATACAAAATATCAATTCACTGAAAGGGCATTGGATAATAGATTTTACGCATCCAGATTATAAAAAAAATTATGAACTATTTGTTATTAGTGGACCGACTGGTTCCGGCAAAACAAGCATTTTAGATGCAATTACACTTGCCTTGTATGGTAGAACGGCGCGTCAGTCTACAATCAATAACAGCCATAATGAGCTAATGACAAGAAATACTGCAAGATGTCAAGCAAGTGTGACATACCGATGCAAAAAAGGAACATTCCGCTCAACTGTTGTGCAGTCTCGTTCATACAATAAGATAAGCGGTAATCTGAAACAGGCAGAGTATACGATTGAAGATGACAAGGGGAAGGTTATTGCTTCAGGTACAGCATCGAAAATCGAAGAAGAAAGTTCTAGCATTATTGGTTTAACTTATGAGCAATTTTGTCAATCAATTATGCTTGCACAAGGGCAATTTGAAAGTTTTTTAAAAAGTGATGTTGACAAAAAAGCTCTTATCCTAGAAAAGTTGACAGGAATGGAGCGCTACAGAAAAATAGGTGTTACTATCAATCAACGGGCAAATGCTTTAAAGCAAGAGTATAGCAACTTAGTAGAAAATAAAAATAGGATTGCTGCTTTAATTCTATCTGAACAAGACGAAGAAAAGTTTACGAAAACACTAACCGAATTAAACCAAGAACAAGGTTCTATTGAAAAACAAAAAATAGAAGTAGAAAAGAAAATTGAAAACATTCGTAGCTATTTAGAAGCACAGGAAAACCTAAAAAGATATATAGAGGAAAAAACAAAACTTGAGCGGGAAGTACAAATATTGCTTGATACTGAAAAAGAATGTAAAACAAAATTAAATACTGAAGAAGCTATTTTTCAGTCAAGTGAAAAACTGTGGGAACAGGTAACTGAACTTGACATCAAAATAAAAGAAAATGAAAGTATTGTGCAAGATGTAAAAGATGCTAAAGAAAAATATGAAAGAACAGTATCGACCGCAATAGACAATGTAAATAAAATCAAGAGCGATATAGCGGAACTTGAAACAACACTTCAAGATGAAAAAACATACTTGGAGCAAAATGCTAGTGACACTAAATTAGAAGCGATTATTGCTACGCTAAAAGAAAAACATAAAAATATACGAGCCTATCATAATGAAATAACGCAACTTGACAAAGATATTTTACAGTGTGGGCAAAAGAAAAATGCTTTCATGAATGAATGGTCTGAACTTGACAAACAGTTAAATCAAGTGACTGAAAAAATAAAGAATGTCATTGCTACACATCTTGAACCTATAGTACGGATGCTTCAAATGCAACTTGATGATAATGGCATTTGCCCTGTTTGCGGTTCAAACTACGAATTTAGTGAGAACTTTGTGTCGACTGAAAAAACTGTGGATGTAAGTATTCAGCAGGACTTGCTTACTATAAGTTCTAATTTGATTAATGAGCAAAAAAGATTAACCATGCAGCGAGATAGCCTTGCTGACAAAGTTAAAACAATCAATACTGAAATTGATAATCTCAATCATAATTGCAACGCTGTCAAAGAAAAGTTTAATGTTCAATTAGATGAAATGAAAGATGTTGTTGCTCCATATATTGACAATGACAGTATTTGTTTTGAAAATATGGCTCATATAATAGCGAACCTTGACGAACGATATATTCGCTTAAAAACAACACTTGACGATTTTACTGCTCATAGTATTGCTCTTGAAAAACTTCATAGCGATGATAAACATGCGCAAACCTATTTGCGACAAGCACAAGCGGATTTAGTCTTAAAAGAAAAAGAATATGATGAAAAATTATCTAATTTTATAAATATTAAAGACAGGCGCAATTCTCTTTTTGGCGAAAAGCGTGTACAGGAAGAAAAGAAAAAACTTCAAGATAGCATTAATGGCATAAAGGTCGAACTGGCTGACATTACTGCGACTATCAATGAATACAACACTAAATCTGCTAACTTAACGGGACAAGAAGCAGAAGCAAAAAAGCATATAGCCTCATTACAAGAGCTTTTACAGAATGAACTTGACAGTGGTTTGACTGAAACAGATTTACAAATTGAGCAAAATGCTCTTTCAAAACGGAGTGCTGAAATACATGATGATATTATCAAACTGAGTACAAACCTTAAAACCAATGAGCAAAATAAAGCATTGTATGACGAAATTCAAGTAAAGTTTGAACAAGTGGCTCATGAAAAAGAAGTATGGGCTACAATGAATAAATGGGCTGGGAGCACCGATGGGAAAAACCTATCTCGGTTTGTGCAAGCGCTCATGTTTGAAAGTTTACTCAATATAGCAAATATAACTTTGTATAAAATCACCAAGCGATACCGACTGAAGCAAAAATCTGGAACACTTGATTTTGAAGTTGACGATAATCGATTTTCTGCTCCTCGTGATGTCAGCAATATGAGTGGTGGGGAGCGGTTTATTATAAGTCTTGCGCTTGCACTTGGGATTTCTGAACTTGCGAGCCAAAACGAACAGGTTGATTCACTCTTTTTAGATGAAGGCTTTGGTACATTAAGTGGCGAGTACTTGACAGAAGCTATCAATGCGCTAAAAAATTTGCAAAAAGATGGTAAAATGCTGGGTGTCATTACGCATGTATCGGAAGTGATTAATGAATTTGAACAGCGCATTGATATAAAGCCCGTCGCAAATGGATATAGCGAGCTAGTTGGGTCAGGAATTACTCGGCTTGATTAAGTATAGACATGGTATACCTAACTGATTGATGGCAGCATAAAGAGCCCCATTAAACCTTGTACTGTCTGGTCTAGAGCGCTTTTTTTAACTGGGAGTGGTTCCTCAGTGGCTGCTGAAATTCGGCTACCAATAAAATTAGAATAATTCTAAATATTGACTTTTATCTTAAAATGTGGTATATTTATAGTATAGATTTTTTACAAGGAGTTTTTTATGAAATCATTGAAGGGTTCTCAAACAGAGAAGAACATTTTGGCAGCCTTTATCGGCGAATCGCAAGCACGAAATAAGTATACTTTTTGGGCAAGTGTTGCAAAAAAAGAGGGGTTTATTTCGATTGAACGCATTTTTGTGGAAACCGCTGAACAGGAAAAAGAACACGCTAAACGCTTGTTTAAATTTTTGGAGGGTGGCGAAGTGCAGTTGACTACTTCGGCAGGCGCTGGAGTTATCGGAACTACGCTTGAAAACTTACGCATGGCTGCTGCTGGTGAAAACCACGAGTGGCAACACATGTATCCAGATTTTGCAAAAGTAGCTGATGAAGAAGGTTTTCCTGAAATTGCTGCTGTTATGCGAAACATCGCTATTGCTGAAAAACAGCATGCAAAGCGTTACGAAGCCTTTATTAAGCGCATTGAAGAAAATAGCATGTGGGTCCAAGAAGATGCAATCACATGGCGTTGCTTGAACTGCGGTTTTATCTATGTTGGAAAAGAAGCACCAAAGGTATGTCCTGCATGTGCACATCCACAGGGTTACTTTGAGCGTCTTGCTGAAAATTGGTAGGCGGATAAAACTACCATTGGGGCTTTCTTAAACATGTATGTAAGGGGCTCCATGGGAGTACACGCATTTATTTTACTGAAATTTTCCGGCTGTTTGCGATAAGCATCGGGTTTTCAAAGACACCGCTAAAAACTGTGATAGGGCAACGAAGCACCGAGATACGTTTTTAGCGGCTCTCGTATATAAATTCAGAGGGTTTGTGTATTTTCTATTCCGCTATTTTACTTTATTCATGGAAATATGAGCTTTGTTGCACCGTTTGCTCCTTAATTTTATAGATAGTTTCTTTGATATTGCGTTTAGGTCACGCCTATATATTAGGGAACCTCTAAAAACTTTTTAAATTTTGAGTTTTTAGAAGTGCCCATTATAGTTTCTGTGTAAGCAGTAGAAAATTTTTATCCGCTCCATTGTAGTAAAAAAAGTAAAAATGCTTTGTAAATTATTTTTATATCAGGCACCCCTCATCCTCCCCAAAAATACTAAGACTTTTATCGGTTTTATCTCGATGTTTCGGGCAATATTAGAGTCTAAAAGTGCATAGCACAATATTTTAGGTAATAGATAAAAAAAGTATTTTTGCAGTATTTTTTTTTAATTGACAGTTTTTTTGTTTCGTATATAATATAACCTGTGGAATAAATTTGACTTGAAGGAGGTCAAAATGAAACTTGAACTAGGTATTGTTCCTATTAACGACATGAAGTTTGCAAACAAGACTGCCGTTAGTGGTGAGTGCCTTGAGATAAACAAAGATGAACTCATAGCGCTCATTAAGGAAGACCCTTTGGTTACAAGCGTCGAATTGCACATTGCAAAACCAGGAGAAAGCACACGCATTATTCCTGTGAAAGATGTTTTGGAACCGAGGTGTAAAGTTGAAGGCTCTGGTGTTTGTTTTCCAGGTTTTTTCACTGGTGAAGAAGCTCCAGTAGGGGATGGCAAGACCGTTGTATTGCGCGGTGCCGCTGTTGTGACAACAGGTACAGTTGTTGGGTTCCAAGAAGGAATTATCGACATGTCTGGACCAGGTGCTGAGTATACTCCGTTTTCTAAAACGGTAAACTTGGTGGTCGATTGTAAAATCCAAGATGATGTCAGCAAGGCGGTAAAGGAAAAATCTTTACGCTTGATGGGCTTAAAAACAGCACGCTATCTTGGTGAAGCAGGTAAGGGTGTTACTCCAAAAAGCACTGAAACTTATGAAACAGTAGGGCCTATAGAACAAGCTGCAAAGTATCCGAACTTGCCAAAGGTAGCCTATGTATACATGTTGCAAAGTCAAGGTCTTTTACATGACACCTATTACTATGGGGTGGATGTAAAGCAGATTTTACCAACTTTGATGTATCCGACAGAAGTGATGGATGGGGCTATTGTAAGTGGCAACTGTGTTTCGGCATGTGACAAAAACCCTACATACATCCATCAAAATAGTCCTATTATTCATGAACTCTATGCTCGACATGGTAAGGATTTTAACTTTATGGGTGTTGTTATCACAAACGAAAATGTTACCCTTGCCGATAAAGAGCGTTCTTCATACTTGACAACAAAACTCGTAAAGCAGCTGGGTGTAGACGCTGTTATCATTTCAGAAGAAGGTTTTGGTAACCCAGATGCTGACCTCATTATGAATTGTCGAAAGATTGAAGAGCAGGGTATTAAAACCGTGCTCGTGACAGATGAATATGCAGGACAAGACGGTGCAAGTCAGTCATTGGCAGATGCAAACAAGTTGGCTGATGCTGTCATATCAAATGGTAATGCAAATGCTGTTATCAAGTTGCCACCAATGCAAAAAATTATTGGTGACTTGACACAGGCAAATATTATTGCTGGTGGTTGGGACGGAAGTTTAAGTGCTGACGGCTCTATCACTGCTGAAATACAAGTTATAACTGGAGCAACAAGCGAAGTTGGATTCAATCGCTTGAGTGCTCGAGGACTATAAGGAGCAAAGTATGAAAAAGATCGTTCATTACATCAATCAATTCTTTGCTGGTAAAGGTGGAGAGGATCAGGCTGATTTTGCACCGCAAGTATTTGACGGTGTACTCGGTCCTGGTATGGGAATTCAAGGTGCTATCGGTAAGGATACCGGTGAAATAGTAAAAACCATTGTGTGTGGGGATAACTATTTTAACGAAAATGAAGAGGATGCACTGGCTTTTGTAAAAAAAGTTCTTGACGAAGTAAAGCCAGACCTTTTTATTGCAGGTCCTGGTTTTAATGCTGGTCGATATGGTATGGCTTGCGGTAGTACCTCAAAGCTTGCTGACTCATTAGGGATTCCTGCAATAACTGGTTTGTATGAAGAAAATCCCGGTTACGATGTGTTCAAAGCTACCATGTACACTATTGCCACAAAGAATTCGGCTGTCGGTATGCGTGAAGCAGTTCCTGCTATGGGAAAACTCGCTAAGAAAATCTTGACAGGTGAAGTAATAGGCACACCTAAAGAAGAAGGGCTTTTAGAGCGCGGAATTAGACAAAACTATTTTGAAACAGAACGCGGTGCAAAACGCGCTGTTGAAATGCTTGTCAAGAAGATAAAGGGTGAACCTTTTGTAACAGAATATCCTATGCCGATATTTGACAGAGTTCCACCTTTTGCCGCTATTAAGGATATGTCCAAAACAACGGTGGCTTTAGTGACATCGGGTGGTGTGGTTCCAAAAGGTAACCCTGACCATATTGAAGCATCTAATGCTTCGCATTACGGTGAGTATTCTATTGCTGGTGTACAGACACTAACCGGTGACAAGTACGAAACAGCGCACGGTGGTTATGACCCAACCTATTGTAATACAAACCCGAACCGTGTCTTGCCAGTTGATGTGTTGCGTGACATGGAAAAAGAAGGAAAGATAGGAAAGCTCTTTGAAACTTTCTATACGACAGTCGGTAATGGCACGGCTGTAAAAAGTGCAAAAAAGTTTGCTGCTGAAATTGCACAAAAGTTAGTAAATGGAGGCGTTCAGGCAGTCATCCTGACATCTACCTGAGGTACTTGTACTCGTTGCGGTGCAACGATGGTTAAAGAAATTGAAAAGGTCCTTCCCGTAGTGCATATTGCAACCGTGGTTCCTATTTCAAAAACGGTAGGTGCCAATAGGATTGTGCCAGCGGTCGCTATTCCACATCCGCTCGGTGATCCAAAAATGAATGCTGAGGACGAAAAGAAACTCCGACGCTCACTTGTTGAAAAGTCTTTACAGGCTTTACAAACATCGGTTTCAGATCAGACGGTTTTTTAATTTCTTGTTGAAGATTAGATAATTAAATCTTTTTTTCTAGGCTTTTCCAGAATGGGAAAGCCTTTTTTTATTTTGTTCTGAAATTTTGTGGAAGCAGGTCGTTGTACTACTTTGCGAAATTTCTTACTTTATTATAAAAAAGTAAGAAAAAAATTATTTTTTTTCTATTTTTAATATTGACTATTTTTTTATTTTATGTTAGGGTTTTGTAGTGAAACCGAGTGTTTCTTATTTATTTTTTTATGGGTGTATCCCGAAAGGAGTTTTCTTTATGGATGTCTCAAAATTAAAGGCATTAGCGGAAATTTAGCATATCAATCAATTATAGATATTTGGAATGGTGAAGTCGTTCATAATTGGTTGACACCTCCGTCACGCAGTTGTTTTAGCACTAATGTTCCCTGTGCAACTTGCAGGGATGATTTCTATAATCGTTGTCATGCTATTTATAGTAGGTGTTTACGCTTTTGTTATGAAACTTTTTTTGACACAAACACTTGTGACATTAATTGCCCCAATGTCTCATTTCAAGAATATAGAATCACATAAGCGATTTTAAATTAAGTTAAGGAGAGATAAAAATGATTAAAGCTTTTTTTTATTTTTTAAGCGAAACTTGGAAAGTTAATAAAAAATTACCTATTATTTTATTCTTTTCGCGTGTTATTATGGCAATTTTGGGTGCTAGTATTTTGATTTTGCCAAAGTTTGTTATTGACGCAATTTTTGTGCAAGAAAATACTGCCCAAGCTATTTTTTGGATTGCAGTAGTTCTTATTTCGCAATTACTCTTGACAATTTTTAAACAAATTTTGGAAAGGCTTGAATATGTGGAATCACAAAAAACATTTCAAGCTTATAGTTTGGGATTTGCTGAAAGAATGATGGATGCAAATTTTGAAGCGATTGAAAGTCAAAAGTTTTTAGATATAAAAGCTCAAGCTGACTTATATTTAAATGGTGGGCGAGGTGGCTTTTTAGCTGTGTTGCGTGAAGGCTTCGATGTTATAGGTGCTATTTTTACAGGAGTTGGACTTGCTGGTGTTGTATGGACTTTACACCCATTGGTTGTTTTAGCCATTGTAATTATTGTTTTGATTAATATTGTTTTTATGATAAAGGGGATGGCTCCAATCCAAAACTTTTATATGGAGCAGTCGGTTGTTGAGCGCCGTTCGTACTACTTTAAGAAAAAGATTAATGACTTTCAGTACGGAAAAGAAATAAGAAACTATAACCTTCATAATTGGCTGCTTGAGAAATTTAAGGAGCAACTGCAAAAAATGTTTATTTTCTATAAAAAAATTGCCGGTGCAAATTTTGAACTGGGGTTTTATAGTGTCGCTGCTCTTATGCTACAACTTGGGGTTGCCTACTTTTATCTATTCAAGCAATCGTTTGCGGGTTTGGTTACAGTAGGTAGCTTTGCTATGTATGTTGCTACAATACCTGCATTTTTTGAAAAGTTTTTAGGAATCGTTGGTAAGATTTTAGAACTTGGGCAATATGCTGTTGTGTATCAAGCTTTTAAAACATATATGGACACTCCAATCGAGCAACTGTCAAATGACAACAAGCCAGCCTTGCCAGAACGGTTTGAAGTTGCGTTTGAGGATGTTTCGTTTAAGTACGGAAGCGCAGAAAACTTTGCGCTAGAAAATGTGAGTGTCAAGTTTAACAATAAAGAGCGCATTGCAATTATCGGAGAAAACGGAGCAGGGAAGTCAACTTTTGTCAAGTTGCTTATGCGATTGTATAAACCAACAAGTGGGCGAATTTTGCTAAATGGAGTTGACATAAACGAAATCGACTACGAGTATTACCAAACCCTTTTTGCGACAGTGTTCCAAGACTTTAAGCTTTTTTCCTTTAGCATTCGGGATAACATCACTTTTGGAAGTGAGCAAAATGCAGAAAGTGAAGCACGCCTTGAAAAGATTTTACGCACGACAGGTGTGGCAGAAATGGTTGAAGGCTTAGAACAGGGACTTGACACAAATATGTACCGCGACTTTGATGATGCTGGCTTTACACCAAGTGGTGGTCAAGGGCAAAAGATTGCAATAGCCCGTGCTGCCTACAAGGACTCACCAATTGTAATACTTGACGAGCCGACAGCCGCCCTTGACCCGCGTGCAGAAAACCAAATATACGAGCAGTTTGAGGAATTTTTCAAAGACCGATGTTCGCTGTATATTTCGCACCGAATGGCTGTGACTAAGTTTTCTGACCGCACCCTCGTGTTTGATGCAGGTCACATTGTGCAAGACGGCACCCACAGTAGCTTAATTGCGGTTGACGGCAAGTACAAAGAACTTTACGACTTGCAAGCACAGTACTATACAGAAGAAAAAACTGATAAGGAGGAACAAAATGTTTAAGGCTTTTTTTTACTTCTTAGGTGAATGTTGGAAATTAAATTGGAAATATCCTACTGTACTTTTTTTGAAGAATGTAACTCAAGCTATTATCACTGTATGTTTAGCACTCTTGCCGAAATTTATAGTTGACGCAATTTTTATCACCCAGAATAGAGAACAAGCAATTTTTTGGATAGTGTTTTTAATCGGTGCTGAATTTATTTTATTCATGGGGTTGCAACTTTGGTTTCGTTTGGAATATACAGAAGCTAATAGAACTATACAACGCTACGACATAAAATTTGCTAATAGGATGATGCGTGCGCATTACGAAACTATCGAAAGCGAGTACTTCTTAAATTTAAAGGAAAAAGCGGATAGGTATGTGACTGGCTTTGGCAAGGGCTTTGGTGCAGTGCTTCAAGAAGGTTTTGGTATCATAGGTCACATAGTTGGGCTAGGTGGTTTGGCGGCAATTATCTATACACTGCATCCTTTGGTGGTTGTGGCTTTGATTATAATTGTTATTCTACAAACTGTTTTTGTTTCAAAGAGTATGGCACCTATCCAAAACTATAATCTAGAACGCTCTGTTGTGGAACGCCGTTCGCGTTACTTTAATGACAAGATTAATGACTTCCAGTACGGCAAAGAAATTCGTAATTATAAATTAAAAAATATTCTTTTGGGAAAGTATCGCGATACGCTAAATAAAGAATTATTTTTTTATAAAAAAGTTGGAAATGCCAATTTGAAAGTCGGCTTATTTAGTGGCTTTGGTTCTGCCTTGCAATTATGTGTTGGCTACTTTTATCTCTTTAAGCAATCTTTTGCGGGCTTGGTTTCTGTTGGCGATTTTTCTATGTACTTAACAGCAATAACTTCGTTCTTTGCTGAATTGTCAGGTATAATAAATGGTTTTTTGCAGTTGAGTCAATTCAAGGTTTTATACCAAGCCTACAAGGAATACATCGACACCCCAATCGAGCAACTTTCAAACGACAATAAGCCAGCCTTGCCAGAGCGGTTTGAAGTTGAGTTTGAGAATGTTTCCTTTAAGTATGGAAGTGCTGAAAACTTTGCACTAGAAAATGTAAGTGTCAAGTTTAACAATAAAGAGCGCATTGCAATTATCGGCGAAAACGGAGCGGGGAAGTCAACTTTTGTGAAGCTTCTTATGCGATTGTATAAACCAACAAGTGGGCGAATTTTGCTAAACGGAGTTGACATTAACGAAATTGATTATGAATATTACCAAACGCTTTTTGCAACGGTGTTTCAAGACTTTAAGCTTTTTTCGTTTAGCATTCGTGATAACATAACATTTGGAAGTGAGCAAAATGCAGAAAGTGAAGCACGGCTTGAAAAGATTTTACGCACGACAGGTGTTGCGGAAATGGTTGAAGGTTTAGAACATGGACTTGACACAAATATGTACCGCGACTTTGACGATGCAGGCTTTACACCAAGTGGCGGTCAAGGACAAAAGATAGCGATTGCCCGTGCTGCATACAAGGATTCGCCGATTGTAATACTTGACGAGCCAACAGCCGCCCTTGACCCGAGAGCAGAAAACCAAATATACGAGCAGTTTGACGAATTTTTTAAGGACAGGTGTTCACTGTATATTTCGCACCGAATGGCTGTGACAAAGTTTTCTGATCGCACGCTGGTGTTTGACGGTGGGCGTATTGTACAAGACGGTACCCACAGTAGCTTAATTGCAGTTGACGGAAAGTACAAAGAACTGTACGACTTACAAGCACAATATTATACAGAGTAAGTGGGGAAATCAATTTTGCAGGGGATTGCTTTCCCTGCACCACATTTGTTTGGGAAAGAGAGAAACCTCTACTTCCGAGGCGGGTTTCTCTCTCCCCCAAGCCCCCACTCTTTTCCAGCACGGCCTAGGGTTCCACCCTAGGAACCCGCGTTAAACTATTATCCCTTCCAAAAAAACTGCTTACTTCAAGAAGTTTCCGCATACTATGTGCGGAAACTTCCGAGTTACCATTATGGATTAAAGGTAACTCGCCCCTAAAGAACCCGTCATGGTTTCACACTATCTAACTTTATTTCAACAAGTTAGATAGCGTTATTTTTTTACGAGGCCTTTACCACGAAAAAATTTTCGCTTCGATGGAATTTTTTCGAATTTAGGCAATACGCTTTTGTCGTCATTGTGATTGTCTGTGCTTTGTCATTGCGAGGATGTGAAACGGTGCCGTGTCGTCAATCCCTCGCAATGACGCAAGTAAAAGTACTATTTTTATTTATTTTTTTTTGTATTTTGCATATTTTAGGATTGACTATATTTTTATTTTATGTTAGAATTTTTACGGAAGTAGATTGTAGTTGTATAAATCTATGATACACATCTATTTACTACTAAAAAAATTGAGACTAAAAGTCTCAAAAGGAGTAATTCTATGGAATTAGTAGAATTAAAAGATTTGAAGGATCTCATTCAGACACAAGAATGCGAAGAAACTTCCACAGTTGTTACTTTTAGTAAATGTGGATTTTTTGCGCCGGCGACTGTTTGTGGGTTTCTTTGTGCTACAGGTATTCTGTAGAGGTGGATTCAGTAGATAACAATCTACTGTATAGTTGTTGCCCTACCGAAGTGATATGTTTTATCACCTCGGTAGGTGGTTTACAATTATAAAGTATTAAAAATTTGGAGATTTAAATGAAAAATAGTTATTATATTCGAAATCCGAATATATGCTTTCGGAATGAAAAAACTCATTGTGTGTCATATCTAATTGATGATTTTTTTCACATGCCTGAATTTTTTTCACTTATTGGTTCATCCGATGTCATTTTTATTTTGTTGTTTGATGGTAAAAAGCCTTGTATACAAGTTTTTAAGGAATATGCCTATTTATTTAATGTATCTTATGATAGTGAAGACGAGTTATTTGAAAAGTATTCTAAAAAAATGCAAAATCTAGCAAAGGAATTAAAAATAAGTCCTCTGTTTATTGAAAGCTCGACTTTATCATATGATACTATTGAAGCTACTAATAAGTTATACAATATTAAAGATTTTGTTATTTCATCTAAAGTACAATTGGAAGCACTTAATAGGGTTGGGTTTAGATTGTCAAGCCCCGCTTCTATAAACTTTAATGTAACAACTATTTGTGATTTTTCATGTAAATATTGTTATCATCAACTCCTACCAATTACTGATTATATCTCTATTGAACGCTTTGATGAAATTGCAAAAGAATTGTATAATGGTCAATGTGAAAGTGTTCTTTTATCTGGTGGTAATCCTATTTTGAGGTCTGATTTTGATGAACTTGTAAAGGTTTTAGCTAAAAATAATCTTTATTATACGATTTCTACAAAGAGCGTTATCCCAGAGCAGAGATTGAATTATTGGCATTTTGATTGCAATATGAAGGCAATTCAAATAAGTTTAGATTCACTTAACAACGAAATTGTTAACCAACATTTAGGAATATCTGATGATAACTATGTAGAAAAAATAATAACCATGATAAAATTTTTGATAAGCATTGGTGTTCGTGTTAGAGTGAAGTGTGTCATAACAAGTAAAAATATACACACTATTATAGATATGGTAAAGGTTCTTTCTGATATTGGTGTTGAAACAATTGTTTTGACAGAGTATGGTAGAACTTTTTATAGACATTCTGATGATTTATTTCCAACATCTGAGCAATTCAAAAAAGTAAATAAAGATTTACAGGAACTTGTCAAAAATGACTTTTATTCTACAAAGATTGATAAGTCGGTATTAACATCATTATATAGACAGCCTATAAGAAAAACAACTGATACAGTTGAAGAAATGTTTAGTCATCGTGTAGCATGTTCAACGGGACGTTTTTCATTAAATATGTTACCCAATGGTGAACTTACTATTTGCGAAAATCTACCATATAATAAAAGATTTATTCTTGGGGATTTACGCAAAGAGTCATTGACTGAATGTTGGAATGGTGTCAAGATGAAAGAATGGCTTTCACCACCACCTAGAAATATCTTTGATGATAAACAACCCTGTAAAACTTGTAAGCAAGAATGGTATGAGATATGTCATTCTGTATATAGTCGTTGTTTGAGGTTTTGCAATGAAACTTTTTTGAATGTTGACACTATTGATATTAGCTGCCCTAAAGCAGACTTTGAACAATATCGAGTACAATAAATTAAAAGGAGTTAATTTATGTTTAAAGGTTTTTTTTATTTTCTTGCTGAATGTTGGAAAGTTAACTGGAAATTTCCGGTGCTTGTTTTTTTTGAAAAATTGTTAGAAGCCATTCAAGTTGTCTTTTTTGCTGTTCTCCCTAAGTTTATAATAGATGCTATTTTTATCGAACAAAATAGAGATCGTGGTCTTATTTATATTATCATTTTTGTAGGTGGTTTTTTTGCTATATCATTTATGATTCGAGTTTTGGGTGGAATAGATTATATAGAAACAAACCGAACCGTAAATCGTTATGATGCTAAATTTGTCAACCGTCTATTACATGCTCAATACCAAACTATTGAAACTCCTGAGTTTCTTGACAAAACTATGCGTGCTCGTCAATATGTGAATGGGATGCAAGGTGGCTTTGGAGAAGTTTTGCGTCAAGGCATGGGAATTTTTGTTCAGGCTCTGACATTGGTAAGTTTGGGTGCGATTATTTTTACACTTAGCCCAATCGTTATTTTAGGTCTCTCTGTGGCAGTTGTTATTCAAGGTGTGTTAATGTCAAGATTTACTGCCCCGATTCGTCAATATCGGATGGAAATGGCTGTAGTACAACGGCGAAAATCATACTTTGAAGAAAAGGCTCAAGACTTTCAGTACGGAAAAGATTTACGCAACTATGACACAGGTAATTGGTTTCAAAATAAATTTTTAGAACAACAAAATAAAATTTTACAGTTTTTCAAAAAAGTTGCTCGGTTGAATTTTTTAGTTGGCCTTTCTGAGGGCTTTTGTCTTGCGGCCCAATATGCAATGGCATACTTTTTCCTATTCTATCAAGCTTTTTCTGGTAAAATTGGTGTTGGTGATTTTACCATGTATGTGACAGCTATTACTTCATTCTTTTCAGGCTTGGGTATGATAATTACCGATATAGTGCAGATAAGGCATTTTAAGATTTTTTACCAAGCCTACAAGGAATACATCGATACTCCAATCGAGCAACTTTCAAACGACAACAAGCCAGCCTTGCCAGAACGGTTTGAAGTTGCGTTTGAGGATGTTTCGTTTAAGTACGGAAGTGCAGAAAATTTTGCCCTAGAAAATGTGAGTGTCAAGTTTAACAACAAAGAGCGCATTGCAATTATCGGCGAAAACGGAGCAGGGAAGTCAACTTTTGTGAAGCTTCTCATGCGATTGTATAAACCGACAAGCGGGCGAATTTTGCTAAACGGAGTTGACATTAACGAAATTGATTATGAATATTACCAAACGCTTTTTGCAACGGTGTTCCAAGACTTTAAGCTTTTTTCGTTTAGCATTCGTGATAACATAACATTTGGAAGTGAGCAAACAAAAGAAAGCGAAGCACGGCTTGAAAAGATTTTACGCACGACAGGTGTTGCGGAAATGGTTGAAGGTTTAGAGCATGGACTTGACACAAATATGTACCGCGACTTTGACGATGCAGGATTTACGCCGTCTGGTGGTCAAGGACAAAAGATAGCGATAGCGCGGGCAGCGTATAAGGATTCGCCGATTGTGATACTTGACGAGCCGACGGCGGCACTTGATCCGAGAGCAGAAAACCAAATATACGAGCAGTTTGACGAATTTTTTAAGGACAGGTGTTCACTGTATATTTCGCACCGAATGGCTGTGACGAAGTTTTCTGATCGCACGCTGGTGTTTGACGGTGGGCGTATTGTACAAGACGGTACACACGCAAGTTTAATTGCAGTTGACGGAAAGTACAAAGAACTGTACGACTTGCAAGCACAATATTATACAGACTAAGGGAGAGGACAACACTTTCCAGCTAGGGAAAGGTTTTCCTCTCCCTTAACCCTCACCTTTCCAAAGCGAGCCTTAGGGCTCGCCCCTAAAGAACCCGTTCTGGTTTCACGCTATCTAACTTTATTTCAACAAGTTAGATAGCGTTATTTTTTTACGAGGCCTTTACCATGAAAAAATCTTCGCTTCGCTGGATTTTTTCGAATTCAGGCAATGGTCTTTTGTCGTCATTGTGAGGGCTTACAAACTCAATTACCGTCTATACGGATGTAGACGGTGCGAAGGCGAGAATTAAAAAATCTTTTTATTAGATTTTTTAATTCTCGGCCAGATTGAAAAAACACGGATGTTTTTTCAATCTGCTCCCGAAGCAATCTTTTTGATACAAGCGAAAAAGTGGTTATCACACGGACCTTAAACGCTACGCTGCTCGCCCTGCTGGAAACTTCGTTGCAAATAACGGGCTCGCGGTTTTAAGTCGCAAGTTGGTTAATCTGTCCAGTGTAGTCGCCGTCTACCTGACGGTAGGCAGGTTGGGCAAGGGGCGTTAGCAACACAAGTCCGTGTGACGGTTAAACCGCTAGATTGCTTCGTCCCTGCCTATCGGCAGGTTCCTCGCAATGACGAGCTTGTAGTTTTGGGCTTGATTATTTTTTTGTCAAGTGATAGTATTTTGCCATAAAACTTTGTGATGCCTTATGAATAAAAACCTAATTATTAAAGTCATTGGTAAAAAGACATTCTTTTCTATTCAAGCCTATTACTTTTTTTTCTTGCTTGTATCTTTAGTATTGCAGTTTTTGCAAACAGAAAAATTAAAAGTTCTTGTTGATTTTTACTTTACTGAGATGCATATTTTTTCGCTACAACCAATTTTAGATTATGTCATCGTGCTTTGTTTGTATCTTATATTTAAATTGGTAGAAATATTTGCACAAAGGTTTTTATGGGAATCTCTAAAAACTTCAGTTTTTAGAGATCACCTTGACGATGCGATGTTTGGAGCCTTGCAATTTCAAGGCTCCAAACTCGGCGCACTTCTAAAAATTCTTAAATTTTGAGTTTTTAGAAGTGCCCTTATGTGTTATTCTCTATGAAAAAATATCGACTAGTGTTGTAAATAAATTTCTAAAACTACAATGGTATGATGTGTATTCGCGAAGCGCATCCGATACGGTAAAGTTAATCAACAATGATATTAACAAAATTACACCTGTAATATTTGGATTTTATCCGCATATAGTTATAAATATTGTTACCTGTGTATTTTTTGCTGTCTATCTTGGGCTTCAGTTTTTGCCATTGGTAATTTTAATTTTACCGACATTTATTTTGCTTTATTTTGTTGGCGTAAAGTTTGACAAGATTCTAAAAACTGATAGCGAACAATTAAATGATTGGCATCTTCAAAAAGAAAATTGCATTTTGTCAATATTTAATAATTTCAAAGCTATCTATGCTAATAAAATGGAAGATGCAACTAGTTTAAACTTTAACAAAATCAATGCAAGTTATAATAAAGCTGCATTCAAAATAAGTCAGGACTCTAGCTTAAGTTCCTTTTTTTATAACGCAATAACACTCATCGTTTCGCTTTTGGTGATTTTGCTTTTAATTCGCGAAAACATTAAAACGCAAAGCCTTGTGTTTACTGCAGGCTTTTTAATGCAAGCGACGACACTTGTTCCAAAGGCATTAACCGCATTTAATAGTTTTTTAGCTAGGCGAAATAACCTTAGTGCGAGTTCTGCGTCTTTTGAAAGAATAAACGATTTGTTTAACAAAGAGGTTGCAGAGCATCAAACTTTTAAACTTCCTAAAACTGTTTCCTTTACTTATTCGGATGGGTGTGTAAAAAGTGCAAGTATACAAAATCATAAAGTCAATTTAATCTTTGGTGGAAATGGTTGTGGGAAAACTACATTGTTAAATAAACTTTCAGGATTAAACCATAGGTATTTTCCAGAAATTACTTTTTCAGATTATGATGAATCCGAAACGAAAGTTGCATATATGACAATCGAAAAGTTTATTTTTGGTGGCACGGTTGCTGAATATTTAGGATGTGACTCTTTATTAGAAAGCGATTCTAAAATGCATATTGACTATAGCCGTATTTTAAAAGCTTGTAACTTAAACCTAAATACAAAAATTCAAACCGCTTGGGATAAAAGTTTAAGTGCAGGTCAAGCGCAAATTTTGCATTTGCTAAAATTGGTTAAGCAAGACGCAGATGTGTTTTTGTTGGACGAACCTGAAACCTCACTTGACGAAAACTTAAAGCAGGAAGTGTATAACATTATTAATAAACTTGTAACCGAAGAAGACAAAACTGTATTGATGATTTCTCATAATCCAGATTGTGAAAAATATTTTGACAAAAGTATTGTGAATAAGATTATAGTTTGACATGACGAAACAAAACTCAAGTTTGCTTTGCTCACTTCCCTACAGTTGTAAAGTAAGCACTGGATTGCAATGACGCCCCTTAACCAACTGACCTGTCGTTATTTTACACTATCTCTTGCTTTTGCAAGTTAGATAGCGATACTGTGTTTTACGATGACGGTAGTGCGAAAAATCATTGCTCATGTCTGCCGTCAGGTTGCTCGCTTTTTGTGAAAACCAAAATCTGTTGACTTTTTTATAAAACTTGATTTCCCTGTTCGTGTTGTGTATGCCTTGACAAAATAGATATTTATAGTATAATGATGCGCTAATTAAAATTAGTTTGATTTTTAAAATACCTTTTCATACTATAAAGGATGCGTAAATGAAAAAACTTCTATTTTCTGTTTTTTTAGTTGCTGTGTTCTGCTCTGTGACATGCACGAAAAACTCACATCAGAATGAAAACCAAGTGTCTGAGGATGTCGATTCAATTATTGATACGACAATCAATGAAAGTTATGAACCTGTCATTCTTACAGGAAGTGAAAAATTTGCTGATTTACAATTAAAATCGGAACTCATTAGCAATTTTAGTTTGCCGAATTTCAAAAAACAAGCAACTGCAAAAGCTCATGCTAAATACTTAAAGGATACAGTTGACTTTGCTCGTTTTGATTATGCAACTGACTTGACGGTTGACAAATGTTATGGTATCGTTGGAAGCGATGTATGTACATTTTACGAGGACGCAAATATCAGTTCAATTAACGAAGTTAAAAACTTGACAGGTGGCATCCCAGTTCCTATTGGTACAGTGCTACCAATACTATCACTGTATGGTACGCAAAGTTGGGAGAGTGATATTATTTCAGAGGATGTCATTTCAGAAACTAATTACACAGATATTGAAGGTTACACATTATTATCTCCTTTGGAATTTGAAGATGAATATAATTTTTTTTACAAAGTCAAATATGATAATAAGATAGGCTTGATTTTCGGTGCCGATTTACTAAGCATTAATTCCTCAGAATTTCAAGCACAGTACTATTCGCTTCTATATAAGAACAATGGACATTATGAACAATTTATGCCTTTTACACATGCGAGTAAACGATTGAATGATAATGTCATGTCAGAACTCAAAAAGAATAGACTTGCATTTGAAACGGTGCCACATACAATTAGCTATTTTGATGATTTGGTTGACTTATATTCTGCAAGTTCGGCTGATTCCAATTTTATTACCACGGATGTAATATCGCATGTAAAACATGTCATATTTGATGAAAGTTTGCAGCGTGCAGAAGAAAACTTCTTTATTCCTAAACTTTATGATCTTGTTGACGCTTTTTTGGAAGAGCTTGACAAAGTAAACACGAGCGCAAGTTCAATCACGGCAAAGGATGAAACATTAGTAAAGGCAAAAGATTATTTTTCTGTCGCAAAGGCTCTCATTGATATAAGTCCCAACAAGATAGTTCCTGAACTTTATTTCTTTGAGGATGTAACATACGAAGAAAAGAATATCCCGGCAATACTTTCAAAATACAGCAAAACCGTTCAAGACGAAGTGCAGAATATTCTTGATTGTCAAGGTGTGTATGAATCTCCTTTATTTACCTTTGCTGATGGAAGTAGTAACACTGAAGACTATTCGCAATATCGGGTTCGTGGTCATTACACAAAAAATGGTAGTTTGGCAACATACTTCAGGGTGATGATGTGGTTTGGTAGAACTAACTTTATTATTTCAGATTCAGAGGCAAAAAATAACTTGACAGGAATGTCAACAGAAAAGTTGAGCCGTAATATGCTTCCTATCGCCCTTTTGATAAATGATATTGTAAATAAAAATGATTCACTGTATAAACAATGGGCGGATTGTTTTGACCCGATTACAGCGCTCGTTGGAATTTCAGATGATTTATCTTTTTATGAAGTATTACCGCTATGGCGAGAATTGTCTGTCGGAAATCTTAAAGACTGGTCAAGCAACATTGAAAACTTGCGTGCCTTTTTACTTCGTGCAAATGAAGAATTAGAACAACCATCTATTTCTGGTTCTTCCCTGTTTCAAAGTGCCAGCGCTGGAACAGATGCTGATAGAAAACCACCGATGGGATTTAGACTTTTTGGTCAACGATATACTGTAGATGCTCATATCTTGACAGAAACGACTGCACCGCGTATTTTATTTCGTGTACAGCCATCAAGTCTTGATATATTAGCAGCTCTTGCAAGTGAAAATGCAGATCAACTTCTTAAAGATGAATACGCAAGATATTCTAAGTTAGAAGGCACTATAAAGAAATTTAAAACCGATATAGAAAAATCTGGTACATCTAAAGCTTTTGGTAAAACATATTATGGAACTGTTTTGGCAGAAATTGCCTCGTTGGCAAAGTTTGAAACGGGACTTGGCTTTTATTTTACTGAAAGTCCATTATGGGCAAAAAAGCAACTCAATACTCAGTTGGGTGTTCTTGCGGAATTAAAGCATGATACAATTCTTTATGCAAAACAAAGCGGTGCCGAATTAGGTGGTGGGGGAGGCTTGACATATAGAACAAAACCTTGTCCAAGTCCGATTAATTATGTAGAACCTAACCTACCATTTTTTGAAACGGTTATTGCATCTTCACTATTTTTATCTGATATTTACAAAACATATAAACTTGCAGATGAAACAACATTATATTCACTTGACAGGTTTGTTGAATTATGCAGTGAATTGCGGGATATAGTAAAACTTGAAATTGAAGATAAACCAATTAGCGAGGTTCAAAACACTTTTCTCAATCCCCACTATTTTGTGCCTCGTCTCAAAGCATGTATGCAATTACAATTCGGTAGGGGAGATGTATACAATTCCTCGAAAAATACATTCCCGATTGTTACTGATGTTTTTACTGACTATGATAGTGGTAGAGTGTTAGAATTTGGCACTGGAATACCGTATAAAATATATGTGGCGCTTAACGATGGGCAGGGCGGAAAACGTATTGCTGTTGGCTATTGCTTTAATGCTTATGAATTTTATTCCACACTTGACAAGCGGTTGACAGATGAAGAGTGGCGTGAGACAGTATACGGTAATCCTGTTGAAGATTTAGAAAGTTATAAACCAGAATGGTTACGCATAAATTATATAAACTAAACTTTGCAATCCTGATGATACTTTTTATTTTTGTCATCGGGTGTAAAGCGACTGACACGATACATAAAAGAATTTTTAAAACAACACCTGGTTTAGCATATATGTTTACAAAAATAGAAGCAATACCACAACTTGACGAATTAGATTCTACTGATACAATATGGGGCGGTGTTGTAAGTCATCATGACATAACAGCAAAGTTACTTGACAATTACTTTGATTATCTACAGGAAACAATTAAAAAAAATGGGCAGGGTAGAATAGATGTGTTTTATATTTTAAGTCCTGCCCATTTTGGTATCACGCGTGATTATGTTGCGCTTACGCATAGTGCTTGGAGTTGTGATGATGGTATAATTGAAACTGATATAGAAATTGTTGACAACTTGTCAGTGGCGTTTGACGTTGAACTTGACAATGACGCTTTTGAGCCAGAGCATGGAATTAGCACGATTGTACCATTTATAAAAAAGCATTTCCCCACTGCGAGAATAGTCCCGATACTTTTCGATGTTGTCAATAATTTTTCCGGTGTAAAAATCAAAAAGTATGTAGAAGTGCTTGCTGAAAATTTTTTACAAAATAAAAATAAAAACACTTTCTTGCTTATATCTTCTGACTTTTCACACAATGCCGATTTTGAAACAACTATCCAACGCGATGCTAAGAGTGCACAGTATTTTACGATGCCTAATGACGAACGCTGGCACATGGTAAGTTGTGATAATGCCCCTGCGATTCGCACCTTTACTAAACTTGCGACAAACCATAAAAGCAAGGTTGTCACGCTATATCAAACGAATTCGTATATCCTTTGTCCTGAACTCACTGACCCAAATGATATTACAAGTTATTTTTTTTCGTATTTTGTGTTTTGATACATTAGGATATACCCAACCGCAAACCACATTCATAGTCTTAGCCACCTGTTAACTGCTATTTAGTCGCCTCCCCGAGTGCTCTTTTTTATCTGTCAAATACTAATAGGTGTGTAAAGCAATTAAGGTGTCGTTTTTACTTGATGGGTTTCTTTAAAGTAAATCAGTAAAGAAACCCATTTCGCACAGATATGCACATAATTCGTAAGGACTATATACTTGTTACCAATGCTCATACACTTGACATATTTGCATAAGGTGCATACATTATGACTGTCAAGTATTGCTAAAATGTCAAGTTATCTAGGAACTTGTACATCCTTGTCAGCGGTTTCGGCTACTTAGAAATAGATTTCATATAGGCTTGTATAGTTTCATCTGCGCCCCCACTTAAAATGGTTTTGGTGAGCACCTTACCTAACTGTACGCCTTCTTGATCAAAACTATTTATATTCCATACAAAACCTTGAAACATTATCTTATTTTCATAATGAGCTAAAAGATAACCGAGACTTTCAGGTGTAAGTGCGTTTTTACAAAAAAGCAAACTTGACGGTCTTTCGCCATTAAAATGCTTATTTTTATTACTGTCATCTTTCCCACGAGCAAATGCTACGATTTGTGCAATGAGGTTGGCATTTAGTTTTTCCTGACTTGTCGAACCGCTACTTTGAATGTCAAGTCCTCCTTGAGAGCTTGCGAATCCGATAAACTGAAGTGGGATACAGTGGCAGCCCTGGTGCAAACTCTGGTAAAACGAGTGTTGCCCATTAGTGCCACTTTCCCCAAAGATTAAAGGTCCTGTTTTGTAAGTGATGGGCTCTCCGAAACGATTGACGGTTTTTCCGTTTGATTCCATGTCAAGTTGCTGGAGATGCGCAGGGAAACGAGAAAGACCTTGACTATATGGCAAAATAGCAGTAGCAGGAAATCCCAGTACCGAACATTCATATACTCCGATAAGAGCGTCAAGTAATGATGGGTTTTCAAATATGGAAGGATTGAGAGCGTCTTTGTCGGCAAGGTGTGCTCCCTGTAAAAAACTTTCAAAAACATCAAACCCAAAACTCAAACTTAAAATAACGCCACCACATACCGAAGTTGACGAATACCGCCCACCAATATGGTCGTCCATAAAAAACGCTTGTAAGTAGTCGCTGCTTTTTGCAAGTGGACTTGTTTCGCTCGTGACAGTAACCATTTGTTTTGAAGGGTTTAAGCCTGCATCTTTTAAATACGCTTTAACCAGTTGCTCATTTGCGAGTGTTTCTTGAGTAGTGCCACTTTTTGAGACTAAGATAAAAAGACTTGTGTCAAGTCGTTCGCCGAGGTTATATAGTACTTGAAAGGCATCATCAGGGTCAACATTAGAAATAAAATGCGGTTGTAGTTTTGCGTTTTTAGTGCGTATTGCGTAGTTTTGTAGGGCAATGCAGCAAGCACGAGGTCCTAAATCGGAGCCGCCGATGCCAATTTGTACTACATCGGTGAACGGTTTTCCCGATGTGCTTGTTATTTTTCCAGAGTGTACTGATTCGCAAAATGTACGGATTTTCTGTAGTTCATTTGTATAAAATGCGCGTTTATCTACATTTCCGTCTATAACGCTTCCTGCTAATTGTCCTCTTGTGAGATGATGTAACACCATTCGATTTTCACTTAAGTTTATAACTTCGCCCGAAACGAGAGCTTTAAACTTGTCTTGAATATGAGATTCATCAGCGAGCTCTTGTAATATTGCAAGGATGTTTTTGTCAACTTGTCTTGCTCCATACAAAAACTGGAAACCAGCTGAGCCTTCTACAACAAACTCTTGAATACGATTCTTTGTTAATGCTTTTTTCAAACTTACACATTCGGACTTGACAAGTTCGTTAAATGCAAGTCTTGTATCTAAATTTTTCCACATATATGATCCTCATATTACTACTATAAGATATTTGGAAACTCTCGTCACCTTGTTTAAACTAAAGTTCCACACAAAACTACTATCTATTATATAGAAGATATAAAGTTTTTATACCCTTGTCTCATATTTTCATTTTTGTAATGTTTGGGGTTGGATGAGGATTGTCCGTATACACGATGGTTTTTGATGCTCTGTTTTTTTTAAACGCCGAGTTTCTTCCTTGGTGTTACTTGCAAAAAAGAATCTCGCTTTATTAAAATGTTCGCATAATGCGCCCGCAATGCGACAAGTCCCAAAACTGATATTTTGCTCCTTGTTGCATTGAATAGAACTATGAGGCATACCTCATGCACCCCATAATTTGGGTAATCCTTAAAACTTTCTTATTATCTATAGAATTGTAACTAAAAATATCGGTAAATAGTTTGTATACCGAATACGAATAATCGTATATATGAGTTATGGGAGCAGCCAAAAATTTTTTAGCGGTGCCCTTATATTGTCAGTAAGAGGTTTTTATGAAAAGACAGGCATTGAAAATACTATGTTTTGTATGTATTAGTTTTTCTTTATCTTCGTGTTTGCTTTTTGGTGGCGCTCAGCGTTATCCTGATGGTGGTTATGGGTATACATATACCGACCCATATCAAACGAATACGAGTTCAAATCAAAATACTGGAACGAGTTCTAGCCAAAATACAAATTCTACCGACCAGTCGGACAGTAGTTTTTGGGATAATTTATTTTGGCAGTATTTTGGTGGAAACGGAAATTCAAATAGTGGGAATGGAAATAATGGCGGTAACTATATTCAGCCCAATCCTGTAGCCGATAATTCTAATAATAGCATGCAAAGCCAATCAAGTGCGTTTTTATCAAAACTTGAACAAGCAGTGCTTGATGAATTAAACTTAGTGCGTCGGGATCCTCAAAATTATGCAAAACAGGTAATGTATACATACCGTAATAGTTCTCCTGCTGCAAATGAATGTTATAACGAGTTGCTGTATTCTACTAAAAAGATGGGCGAACTATCGGCCGAAAAAGGTTTATATCTCGCAGCAAAGTGGTTTGTTGACTATCAAGGACCACGCGGCGAAGTTGGGCATGAATCACAGGTTGCAGGATATATCCAACCGTGGGATAGAATGAACCAGTTTGGGACTTGGTCAAGCGGTTGTGCTGAAAATATTTCTTATGGATATAATACAGCGCGCGAAATCGTTTTGCAACTTTTGATTGATGATGGGGTTACAAATCGCGGACACCGTCGTGCGATCTTGAACGAAAACGCAACGAAGGTTGGTATTGCCTGCGGTTCACATGCAAAGTACCGATACCTTTGTGTTATGGATTTTGCAGTTGCGTACACAAGCGGAAGTGGTAATGCTTCTTCGGGAGGAAGTACTGGTACCCCAAATCCAAACCCAACTCCTACTGTCACAAGTCAAACTCCGTTGACAATGACACAACTGGAAGTTGATATTTTAGCCGAAATTAACTGGGTTCGTCGTAACCCATCTAACTATGCTGCCCAAGTTATGAAGCAGTATCGAAGTACTTCTGCCGCAGCTGAGGAATGTTACAATGAGTTGCTCCACGCTACTAAAAAGATGGGGGAATTATCTATGGAAAAGGGTTTGTATCTCGCGGCAAAGTGGTTTGTTGACTATCAAGGTCCACGCGGCGAAGTTGGTCATGAATCTCGCACTGCAGGATATGTGCTACCACAGGATAGAATAAGCCAATTCGGGACTTGGTCAGGTGGCTGCGCTGAAAATATTTCCTATGGCTGTAAAACTGCACGAGAAATCGTTGTGCAACTCCTTATAGATGAGGGTGTTGCAGATAGAGGTCACCGTAAAAATATCTTAAATCCAAATGCAACAAAGGTAGGAATTGCCTTTGGAAATCATGCAAAATATGGGTATCTTTCGGTGATGGATTTTGCATACAGATATACAAGCAAGTAACAATGAGTAAAATAAACTGAGATAAAAAGTTTAACTTTTTAGGTTTCCTATATTCATCTCCTACTCCTACTGGGCTGTCCTTCCTTTTGGGCAGCCTTTTTTGTTTATAGCGTTATTTCTATGCCACTATTGTGTGTCATTGCGAGCCACTGATTGCTTGGCAAGTTTGGGGCAAGCGCCTTGTTGCGAAGCAATCTCTTGTTTTTTGCTTGTAAACGCTAGATTGCTTCAGTCGCTACAGAGTGAAAAAAAAGGGGTTTTAGGGGGAGCAAGTTGGCTTAAATCCTAGATGCCAACTTGCCGTATTTCCGCGTTTTAGGAAGGAAAGGGCTCCTAAGGGAAAGCACCAACAAACAAACCCGTCTACACGGATGTAGACGGTGCGCAAGCGCGAGAATTAAAAATAAGTGTCAAGTTGCTTAAATTTCTTAATGCAAGTGAAAAAATGGGGTTTTTAGGGGGATCAAGTTGGCTTAAAGGCACTTCTAAAAACTCAAAATTTAAAAAGTTTTTAGAAGTACGCCGAGTATTTGAGCCTTGAAATTACAAGGCTCAAATACTCGCATTTTCAAAGATACCTCTAAAAACTGAAGTTTTTAGAGGTTCTCTTAAATCCTGAATGCCAACTTGCCAGTGCCGTGTTTTAGGAAGATAAGGGATTCTAAGGGAAAGGGAGAAAAAACATAGCCGTCTACTCAGGATGTAGACGGTGCGCAAGCGCGAGAATTAAAAATAAGTGTCAAGTTGCTTAAAT
>JAFTEH010000015.1 GCA_017453745.1 Spirochaetaceae bacterium | reverse complement strand
GCCATTCCTATACTGAGGAACAGACCGGCGAGAATCATTGTTAGTTTCTTTACCATAAACTCTTTTTTTAGATTAATAATAAATAAAAATATTCACTGTTTCTTTCTTAACTCGTTGTGTATTACCTTTTGGCGGAAGGTGGTGAAAAATCAAAAAAGCAGACAATCTTCAAGCAAAAGATAATTGCATTTTGTAAAACCTTTTGCTTAAAAAAGAAAAACTCAAATAGAATTATACTATATTTGTCTAAATCAAATTCAAGTATCATGATTAAAATTAAATTCGAATTGAACATCTGCATTTATCGTTCAAAAAGCCCTTTAGCAAAGGAGAAAAAGCAAATTGCAAGAGTGGAAAACAAATCAGACTTTACAGAATTGGCTGTAGCTGAGATTGGGCGAGCCAATAACAACAAATGTTTCAGTACGGCTCGCAATTATGGCACTGCATTCCGCTCGTTGCAACAGTTTATGCAATGCAAAGCCATCTCCGTCAGGCAGATTTCTGCCGAACGAATGGAGGATTATCAGAAATGGCTGCGACAAAAAGGGGTGTGCCTGAACACGATTTCCTGTTACATGAGTTCGCTGCGCACACTATACAACCGCGCGGTAGAGAAAGGTCTGACAACCGACGAAAAACCTTTCCGCAAAGTGTTTCTGAGCACCACTCCGACGGAGAAACGCTCCATTTCAACGCAGGAAATACAAAAACTGCAACAGTTGCAGCTGCGCAAAGGGAGCTTCGCTGAAAAAGCGCGCGACATTTTCCTCTTCAGTTTCTATGCCTTAGGGATGCCGTTCGTAGATGCCACCCATCTGCGCAAAGAGCAGATTCGAAACGGCATCATCACATACAGTCGGCATAAGACGGGACAGGTTGTCAGGGTGAAGTTGGAGCCGTGTATGCAACACATTATTAATAAATACGCGCGCGAAGGAAGTGAATACGTGTTCCCTTTTCTTACTGCCGACACCGTGCAACAACGCCATAAGCAATACATACAGACACTCATACGCTACAACAAAGAGTTGAAAGAGCTTGCCCGACAGGCGGGCATCAAGAGCAACCTCTCGTCGTATGTCGTACGCCACACCTGGGCAAGCATGGCACACAGGAGCAACGTGGAACTGCCCATCATCTCCAAAGCACTGGGGCATACCAACACCACAACCACGCTCGTCTATATCCGCGAACTCAACGACAGCTATCTCGTGAAAGCCAACAAAAAGATTCTGCAACATGTGAATAAGGTGAAAGACAACCCAGAGAAACAGCCATCTCTTCCACCGCCCTCTCCAAAATCGGGCATAAAAAAATGAAATGCATCTCACAATAATTTGTACAACCCATAGGATAAATTTACTTTTTTTGCCTACAAAAAAGAAGTTTTTGCGTATTTTTTTATAAAATATTTGTTTTTTTCAAAAGAAATGTCTATATTTGCCAAATGAAAGTAAAATTAACGAAAGGAAGAGAAGTATAAATTCCAATATGAGTTAATGAGTCTTGAGGATTATATCACCTTCCGCCAAAAGGTAATACACAACGAGTTAAGAAAGAAACAGTGAATATTTTTATTTATTATTAATCTAAAAAAAGAGTTTATGGTAAAGAAACTAACAATGATTCTCGCCGGTCTGTTCCTCAGTATAGGAATGGC
>JAFTEH010000122.1 GCA_017453745.1 Spirochaetaceae bacterium | reverse complement strand
TATGGAATAACCGTCATTGTGTGCCTTGCCTCGTAATACAGAAGCAAGGCATGGCAATCTCTCGTAAGAGATGTCACACGGATTCGAGATCCCTACGGAACTCTGGTGTGGGGATTGCTTCACTTCTGCCTGTCGGCAGACAGGTCGCTCGCAATGACGAGAGGTTTTTAATTGTCACTCAGGATTCGTTGCTACGCCCGTCGCCTAACCTGCCTACCCTGCTTGCAGCAGGCAAGCGTCAGGCAGGCGGCGACTACATCGCTCAAGGTTACCAACAATACCTTAGCTCTTAAAAAGCGCAAAAATCGTTAGATTTTTGCAAATCCGTGTGATAATACCCTTGTAGATTGCTTTGGGCACTTATGCCCTCGCAATGACGAATGAATGTAGCGCATTTACCTATAAAAATTGATTTCCGAGAGCGCACATACTGGGCTCTTGAAAAATAAGCAACATTTTTTATAATGAGCCTTGTGCAAAATAGCATACCCACTGTAGAAATGAGTAAAAACTATTAGGCTAGTTTCTGCTTGGGCTCATGCGTATGAGGTAAATCTATGGAAAATTTGTTTTGTTTGAATGAACGCGGTACTACCGTAAAAACCGAAATTATCGCTGGTATTACCACATTTTTGGCAATGGTATATATCCTTGCCGTTAATCCTAACCTACTTTCACAAACGGGGATGGACCAAGGTGGTGTGTTTACAGCAACGGCCTTAGCATCTGGTGTCGCAACACTTATTATGGCTTTTGTGGCGAATCTCCCTGTCGCACTCGCACCTGGCATGGGACTTAATGCTTTTTTTACCTATTCAGTTGTACTTGGCGCAGGATATTCTTGGCAAGTAGCATTAACAGCCGTTTTTTTAGAGGGCATTCTTTTTGTCGTATTATCGGTTTTGAAAATCAGGTCTGCTGTTATAAAAGCGATTCCGTCAACATTAAAAAAGTCTGTCGCTGTTGGGATTGGGCTGTTTATAACCTTAATTGGTCTTGCGGATGGTGGAATCGTTTCTAATACAACAGGAACTATTATTGGTTTTGCACCTTTACAGGGACAGGCACTCGTTGCTATTATTGGTTTGATTATCACCATCGTGCTTTTATGTTTAAAAGTACCTGCTGCCATTATCATAGGCATGCTACTAACGACCGTTATCGGAATTCCGTTTGGTGTTACCACTTTACCTGAAAACTTTTCGCCGTTTTCACTTCCATCAGCTCCTATTCTTTTTGCTTTTGACTTTTCAAATATTGTGAGTCTAAAGTTTTTAACGGTATTTTTTACCTTTTTATTTGTTGATATGTTTGACACTATTGGAACGCTTATGGGTGTTGCAGAACAGAGCAACTTAAAAGATGAAAACGGCGACATACACAATGTAAATCAAGCGCTTTTTGCTGATGCAGCAGGTACTATTATCGGTGCTATGCTCGGTACTTCAACGGTGACCAGTTTTGTTGAATCGACAGCAGGTATCGCACAGGGCGGCCGAACGGGGCTTTCTTCGCTTGTTACCGGTTTACTTTTCTTTTTAGCCTTGTTTTTAAGCCCAATCTTTTTGTTAATTCCGTCTTGTGCTTCAGCACCCGCGCTCATAATCGTAGGCTTTTTGATGATGAAAAGTATAACTCATATTGACTTTGAAGATATAAGCGAGGGGCTCCCTGCATTTATTAGTATTATCAGTATGGTGTTTTCCTACAGTATCGCGACAGGTATTTCGTGGGGTGTAATGTCTTGGTGCATTTGTAAAATTGCTTCTCGTAAGATAAAAGAAATCCCTGTTATCACTTGGATCCTTTTTGCAGTCTTTTTACTAAAAACAGTGATGGATATTTGGCAAATCTCATAAGCCAGAAATAAAGGCGCCTTAGTGATAAAACACAAAAAATCAAAGTTTGGGAACCTCTAAAAACACATCTGGATACTTCGCTGCCCTGTCACTGTTTTTATATTAATGTATCGTGTGAGGGGTGCCTTCTGCCAGTGGGGCGAAACATCTTTTTGTGTGGGGAGCGTTAGCGAATTGTCCTAAGTGACAATGAAAAAAACACTTTGTCATTGCGAGCGACTGCTAGCTTGGCAAGTTTAGGGCAAGCGACTTGTTTCAAAGCAAAACAGTCGTTCGGCAATCAAGAGATGTCTCGCACGCCCGGGATATACACTTGCACAATATGCGTACCCAGTTACTTACAAAACGTGATTTATATGAGTGGTAAAAGGTATGCAGAACGATGAAAGTTCTATACTTCATACAGTGAAGTATAGAACTTTCCGAAACAGAGGCACCCGTCACAATATCAAGCTAATGGCGCCCACCAACTAACACACCAGAACTCACCGCATACACATCATCGATAGTCATTTGGAAGTTTACCTCGCGCTTATCGGTTTTGGCGCGTTTTTCAAGCATTTCACGGTTAAAGTCAAGAATATCGGTCGTGAACGGAATATTTCCTGTCATTAAATACCGAATTGCGCCGTTATCGTCACGAGCAGGCATTGCCTTACCGATATTGTACTTGGACGGGGCGAACGGAATATCCAAAACCCCCACTTCAAAGGCTTTTACCGTTCCCTGAAAAAGATCGCCATTACCGAGCTTAAATGTTTCCGTTAAAATGCACTTGGTTTCGGCTTTGATTAACTCAATTTCTTGAGCGAGACCGGTGGCATCGGGGTAGCGCTGTCCACGCAGCAGATTGAGCACCATCTTTGTTGCTTTGATACCGCCAGCATTGGCTTCTTTGGTAGGAATACCGAAGGCTTCGTGTGGGGTTTTTACAATAACTTTTGTAGCACCAGAAAGAGCGGCAATCGCACTGCCGAGCGAAATAAGACCGTATGCGCGCGATTCATCGGCAGGGAAACCGCCCATCCACTGATGGAACACGGTCGTTATATAGGTATCGTTGTAGCCGTAGGTTTTCATATATTCTTTTGTCAATTCACGCAAGGATATAAGGGCCGCGGTATCTTGGAGCATATTGCCACACATGCCGTAGCCGACAGTAATGCTTTTTACGCCCTGCTCGGCAGCGAGTAAGGCTTCAATTATGCCCACCGCAATAGCCATTGATGGTGGCACAAGGGTTCCGGTTAAGGGTCCAAACGGTTCACGGTTCAAGTGTACGCCGTTTTCTTCATAAAACCCAACTAAGCGGTCGGCGTATTGCCAATATTCTAAGCTTTTTTCAATAGAAACCGCTTTTGCATAGGGTACATTATAACTAATACCGCCGCCCTCGTTAGAAGTATATCCGCCCGCATGTATAATTTCAGACAAAAGTCGTGCATCGGGCGTACCGTGCCGCGCTTGCAATGGAAGGTGTACGCTTTCTACAACCGTTCGACAATTTGCAACACCCCAGTTTACTGCAGGAAAACCATTCATGAGGGAGCGCCCTGCCTTTTTTGATTCTTCGATGCCGCGTTCGCCCTCTTCGTAGCGATTTTGTCGGGTATACGCATCAATCGTACTCGGCAAAAAATCGGCTCCACCCTCATCTTGCAAATACTGCATTAGTATAATATGCTCGTCCAACAGGGGAACACCAGCGCGTGGCTGCGCCATTGTGAGCCCAGCCTTATCTGCGGCTTCTAGCTTTTCTGCAAAATTTCTTTCAGGAGGAATTTTTTTTAAGTAGTCAATGGCTTCCTGTAAATGTACATCCTTACCGGTCGGCCAAGTTTTTAACACTTCCTCTCGTTCTGCCATAAAATCTGCTTCAGATATTTTTTTGTTTAACCTCATATTGTTATCCTTTTGTTAGTTTTTTATTTATTTGGGGTATTTGTGACGGATTCCCATACGATAAGGATATGCCACAGTTGCCCCATTCTCCCCTCGTGCTCTTTTAAAACACATGCGAGAGCTGTTTACAGTTTACAAGACTTCTCGTTTTAAAATACGCACAGCCATGTCAGGCTGTTCTGTCGCTAAAAGCCCCATTGCTGCTAAAAGATATTTTCTATCGAGCAGGAGTTTTGGCGATTTGGGTTTTAAGGATGACGGATTATGTTGACTTGCCAGGCTTGCCTGCATTATATCAGCATAGTTTTTGTTGTATACCAAAATTCCGCCCGTTCCAACCAGATACGGAAGCGTCGTTAAATCCTTACCTTCCTGTTGCCACATTGTACCATCGCCACCTGCATATACTTGCTTAATAGTACCTGCATGGCGTTCCATTGAAATATCAGCACAGAGTTTTGCAATCGCTACATCAAAATTCATATCTTTTTCCGATGTGGAAATAAACGAAGTATCCTTTGTGCGTTTTTCAATTTCTGCTTCGATATTATACTGTTCGTGTCCAGGTAAATACCGCCGCAACATCCGCAAGCCTGCCACATCGACGACCGACTGAATGGAATACCGCATACCTAAATCGCCTTCGACCGTGCGCTTTAAGTACGGCTCTTCAAGCCCCGACACAAAGACCCCTGCATTAGTCGGGTCCCCGTAACAAGCTGTATGAATATCGGTCGTAGCACCGCCAATGTCTATTATAGCAAGTTCCCCAATTCCGTCTTCGTTTTCAGTACCTTTAGCAAGTACTTCGGCCGCTTTTAACACAGCTGCAGGAGTCGGCATAATGAGCGAATCGATATACTGTTCAACTTTTTGCATACCGCGTGCTTTTACTATGTTTTTCATAAAGATATTGCGGATAGTTTCGCGTGCAGGTTCTACATTCAGTTTATTGATTTTTGGCATAACATTTTCAACAATGTAATATTCAGATGTAGCGCCAAAAATTACTTTTATGTCATCGCTTGCACTTTTATTGCCAGCAACAACCACAGGCACAGAAATCCCGTGTTCCTTTAAAGCACGAGCATTATGCAAAATACAAGCACTATCGCCACCATCGGTACCACCTGCCAAAAGCACTATATCGGCATTTGAATGGACTATTGCTTCTACCTCGTCCGAATTAAGATGGTGGCTATATGTTGCAATAACCTTGCCACCAGCACCGAGTGCGGCGCGCTTTGCGGCTTCACTGGTCAACTCGGGAACTAAGCCAATCGCTATAATCTTTAAGCCACCTGCAGCCGAAGAACAGGCAAGACTTTTTACAAGAGTAAAATCCCCGACGGTCTGCTTAATCTGTTCAAAGGCTTCGTTAAAACCTATTATAACATCCGTTTCGACCGTAGTATATGCCTTTGCCGTCGCAACGATTACTTCATTGTCGATGTCGACTAAGGTGAGCTTAGTATTGGTACTGCCAAAGTCCACAAACAAATAGCAATTCATGTGAGAGCCTCATATTAAACGATTATGGTTTGTAATGGTCGGGAAAATCAGAGCGCAAATCGCTTATTGTTGTATCGACAGGTGTGCCTGGCGGATATATATGGTCAAAACCCATTGCTTCAAATCTTTTTTTTACTTCAGTAAAATCTTGCTTACCGACAACAATATTACCACCAACAAATAATTTTATCCCTTTTAAGCCTGCTTCATCGCATTTGTTTCGCATTCCCTGGCAATCAAGTTCGCCTTGACCATAGAGGGAAGAAATTAAAATTGCATCGGCATTTGTTTCGAGAGCGGCATTGATAAAATCTTCCTGCGGACATAACACACCAATATTAACTACTTCGATACCTGCGTCTGTAAGCGCATAATCTAAAATCTTATTGCCCACTGCATGACAATCCGACCCTATAACGCCTAAAACGACCTTTGTCTTTCGCATACATCCTCCAATAGTTGTTAGAAAAAATAAAAAGGTATAAACCTTTTGTACACAAAAGCATTGTATTCGCATACCGTTTTTTTTCAAGTGTCCAGTGGGCTTCAAAAAGCAAGGATACGATGCGAGCGATACAGTGCGAGTACAAGCCTTTGTTTAAAATACAAAAAACCGCACGCTGTGCATGCGGTTTTTTGCTAGGATACTAGAAGACTAGTATTCAAGTGTTAAGCTAAGAACAAAGCGTCCTGCGTGGTTGCGGAGGTCGTTTTGAATAGCATCGCCATTACCCCAAGTATATGGTGTATATGCACCTTGATTCCATACAGCACCGATAATAACTTTTTCCATTGGGCTAAATTCAAGACCAACATCATAAGCCATTTCAAAACTACCAGCATCTTCCATAACGAAATTTGCATAAGGCTTAATCCACATGCTGTCGCTTAAATCTGCACGATAGCTAACACCAATCAATGAGCCAAAGTTAAAGTGAGTTCCAGCATGGGTAAGGTCATACATGTTGAAAGCGAGATCAAGACCTAAGTTTTCAACACCTGGCATCTGATAGTCACGATCAGGACCAGCATGGAAACCAATGCCAGCATTCAATGTACCATCATAGTAGATACCAGTTGTCAACCACTGATAACCAACTTGGAAACCTAAGTCCCACAAGAATCCACCGTTCCAAAGACCATCAAAGCCTAACTTAATATCTAAACCATCAATAGGAGCAGAACCTAAGCCAACACCAAAGTTAAAATATGGCTTTGCACCATCATCCATTGGGTCAACACTAGCACCAGCACCGTACTTGTTCGGAGTGGTGAGCAATGCATTAAAGGTTGCACCAATGGTGAGGAAATCGTCAACAGGAGCCATAGCAAAGTCAAGCCCTAAAGCATACATTGGTTCTGTAAGATTAGGGTTCAAAGTTGTCTTGCGTTCCCAGTTTGTGTTAGAACCAACTTTCAAGCCAATATCAAGACCGAGAATATCTTCGTTTGCATAACCAATCGTTGTACCCCAGCCATCAAAGTATGGAGTAAAGGTGTCCAGAAGAGGAACTACCCCAGTGCCATCGTCTGCCCAGAGGTTTGTTACAGCGGTCCCAAAGTATGAACCGAAGTCTGGTCTGTTATATACGGTGATATAAGCACCAAAGAAATGTAAAGAAGCATTAAGACTGCTACCTAGTCCAGTACCCTGTAATCTACCATATGTAGTATTAAAAGTTAGTGTTGGTAATGTAGCATCAAAAACTACATAGACATCAGCATCCTTATTTTCGCTACCACCAGAAACACTGGTACCATATGTAAACATTGGGATACGAACAGTAAGGCTTGCGTCATTATAAAAACCGTGGCTAACCGCATTTTTATTAAATGCCAATGGACCTAAATCAATACCCCAAGATAATGTTGCCCAACCGCTCACGCTTGGTGTAAGCTCAGCAGCTTGAGCAAAAGCCCCTCCAACGAGGAGAGAAACACATATTAAAATTGCGAGAAATTTTTTCATACAAAAATTTCCTCCCTTAAAAATATTTTATATGTACTCAAAAAAGAGTACCCTTTTATTTTGCAAAAAAAAATTAAATTTGTCAACCCCAAAAATCAAAAAAGTTACAATTTTTTTTACTTTTTTTACATTTTTTTGTGATTTTAAAGGTTTTTCACCATTTTTTTTATTTTTTTAGGTATAAAAGGCTTAGTATTTGATAGCTGGTTCTGCCACAAAGTAATCTCGTTAGAAATGCCTATGGCATTTCCAACGGATAATGCGTCATTGCGAGCCTTGCCTCGTAATACAAAAGCAAGGCGTGGCAATCTCATGTAAGAGGTGTCACGCGGATTTGAGATTACTACGGAATTCCATATATTAAAATGTCATTCTTTGCCTGATGTGCG
>JAFTEH010000121.1 GCA_017453745.1 Spirochaetaceae bacterium | reverse complement strand
TATCAGTTATCAGTGCTACCCTTCGTCTTTCAATTTTTGGTTCAATAGTGACACTGCGTTGTTTTGGTTTGTCAAGCGTTAGTATTTTTTGCTCACTTTGTATAATTTCAGGTTTTGATACAATCTCCAGAGCATGAGTAGGTGTCCAATTAATAGAATTACCACTTTTTAACACAGGTTTAATCCGTTGCCAATTTTTATGCAAATATAAATCGCCAGAAATGCTATAATAGTAGCCAGACACGACATTTGATAAAACAGAATGGAGTAATTCAGAATCTTGCCAATTCCTAAATCGAGCAGTTTTTATCGAATTAAAAATATCATAATGTTTTGTTTTATATTTTCGGCTATAGAGTAATACCATATTTTCAAATCGAGAATCGTATGCCTTATCCCAATATTTTGCAATGTAGGATAAAACCTTATCTTCAATTTGTATATTTTCATTTGGTAAGATAATTTCTGCAATTTGTCCCTTACTAAAGACAACTTTAGAAAAATCGAATGTTTGGATAGAAGAAGTTGTTCTACGAATTTCCGCTTCTTTTTGTTTTAAGCGCGCTTGTTCAGCTTTATATTCTGTAACACTGGCAAGAGTATCGGTAATGTACATTCGAATAAATTCAGAAGCGTTTTTCATTTCTTGATTTCTAAAACCTAAAATATGTGCAAAACGAGTATATTTTTCCGCTTCAGAAATAACTGAAAATCTATCCATCTGAAACGAAGAAACTAAGGCTTCAACTATTTGAATAAGAGAAAAAACATCCTTAGTATTTACCTTAGCGATGGTATCAGTAATATAAACTATAACTCGTTTGATTTTAGTAGTAGTCGATGTCGCTAATAGTTGTAAGTTTTCAGTTAAAACATCATAAAAACGAGGGTCCCTCGTACGATAAAATGTAAGTAATTTTATGCGCATCTGCTCATCTGGATACTTTCGTTTCAATTTATCATTGTACAATGAAAGTGCCGTTTGCATTTGACCAGCTTGTCTGAGTTCAAAATAGCGTTCAATGTCCAAGTCATCAGTAAAACGCACATTAGGATATATTTCTTGTAAAATCTTCCTATCAACTTCACTAATACGAGCCATAGGTTTCTATTATACATAAAAAAAAAATTAAGGCAATCTCTAAAAATTGAGTGAATACTTCGTGCAAGTGCATTGTTTGAAAAGCACAAAAATAGCCCCACCATTTCACCATACTTGTAGCAGGCAAGCAATACTGAAAGAGCAATCAAAAAGTTTTTTGAGGTTCAATAGAAGAATTAAACTGTTAATAACAATTCTAACCGTTCACGCCCTAATATTTTCATAAAATTAGCAAGACGAGGACCTTGTTCTTTGTTAATCAAAACCTTGTATATAGCGACAAAAAGACTCTTACCTTCGATGCCACACTTTTCCGCTACAGCATACAAACGAGTGGATATTTCTTTTTCATCAACGGTATCCACATGTGGGACCACTTCAGATAATACGAGTGCGATTGCTTGTTTTTCACTATCTGATAAGTCAGGCTTGGTATCTGTGGGTCTCAAGCTAAAAGTAAATTCAGGTGGAGCACAATCGGTAATCCAATTCCATGCACACCGAGCGCGTGCGTATAAGCGTTCAACCTGCATTGGTTTTACCTCTTTTAGACTAGCTATTGTTGTTTCAATATCACCGCTATTTATCTGCAAAAGATTACATAAGTGCCGAAACGGTAGTTGATAGGGCATATCTTCGACTGCAAATGTATGCCCCTTAGGTAATTTTTGTACTTGAGAAAGTTCATAAATGCGTTTTTCTTGCTCAAAAACATCTTCATTTTTTGCTGCTTGTACACCATATACAATGCGCTCGGTTTTATCATAATCTTCATAGATTTTGATAACATCTAAATCAAAACTAATTGAAAATTCAGTATTTGGTCGTGTACTGGCAAAAAGGTATCTTACAACTTCACTTTGATAATATTGTAAAACATCATGTAAACTAATCACCTTACCTTTTGACGAAGACATTTTTCCAGGTAAGCCTTTTAAGCCGATAAAATCGTAGCTAAAAGAAATAGGTGCAGGATAATTATAAATTTCATTTGCTACTACTTCGGCAGTATCAAATTAGCCACCCTGTGAATGATGGTCTTTGCCCGCTGGTTCAAAAACAACTTTTTCATATTCCCAGCGCATGGGCCAATCCACTCTCCAGCCTAATTTAGCAATTTTTGTTGTGCGTAAGTCAATATATTCTGTATGCCCACAGGTACAACTATACTGCACCCCCCATTCACCATCAAAGGATTCAATACTTGTAGTATCTTTATTGCATTTCGAGCAAAAAACCGAAATCGGCCAATACTCCTCCGTGATTTTATGCGTGTCATCTCTAAAGCGATTTAAGATTTCTTTTATCTTTTCACGATTGATGAGAGCAATACGCATGCCATCTGCATATTGTCCTTTTTGGTAATTTTCTGCTTGATATAAAAAAAGAGGTTTAATACCAACTAATGGCAAAACAGATTCTACATCAACTTCATGGTGACGAGCATAACTCGTATCACGCCCAAAGGTATCGGGAACAGATGTAATAGGAAAACGCAAAAATTGTTCTAAGCGTTCTGGCTCTGGCATGTTCAATGGAACCTTTCTAAAAACATCGTAATCGTCCCAAGAATAGATAAAACGAACCTTCTTTCCCATATCTTGCAAGGCACGAACAACCAATTCTACCGAAATAATTTCCCTAAAATTTCCTATGTGCACTGTCCCTGAAGGAGTAATGCCAGACGCACAGGTATATTCTTGGAGATCCGGTCGTTCTCGAACAATTTTTTCTGCAGCAACATCTGCCCAATGTAACTTAGCCATGAATACCTCAAAATTTTTTTTTGCATTGTACTCAAGTATAAAAAAAAATCAAGATAGAAATATAGCGCTCTTTATACGATAAAAGAAGTAAAAATCCCAACTATCACAGGGATTACAATATTGTCAAAATTTTTCAGAGGGAGCACTTCCACAAGAGTGGCAACGATAGCTATGAAAAAAGCAAGTAATAGATTTTTAAGGACAAAAAATGTAGATACAAAAACTGCACAAAAACATGAAAAACTACCAAGTAGTGTTTTTTGTTTAATGATCTTAAAACGGGATACCCCATATATTTTACCTATCAAACTGGCAAATCCATCCCCAAACGAAAGTGAAAAAATTGCAACTGTAGAAATCGGTTCGGTAAAAAGAAACAAGGCAAGCATAATGCCAAGTACAAGGGTTACTGGTCCTAAGACAAATCGCCCCTCATCTTCTACTCTACTCGCGCATTGTGTTATGTGGGATATAAGTGGAACCCTTATTCCTTGTAAGCGCAAAACTTCACAAATGACATAGCCTAAAAGTCCAAATCCTAATAAGCATACAGTAGGTATAAAAAAAAAGTGTGCAAAAAAAACCGAAATAGCAGAAAAAATATGAATAGACTTTCTGGTTAATTCTTTTAGAAAATCTTCTACTGTTGCGTTTTCAGATACCCGTTTGTGCCGAAAATCTTTTATGTATTTCATAGAACATGCATGTGTTAAAAACTAAACAACAAATGAAGAAAAAAGTTGCCCTATAATTAAATCCCAGCCATTAACAAGAACAAAGAGCATTAACTTAAATGGCATGGAAATTTGAATAGGTGGCAGCATAATCATACCCATAGACATTAAAATACTAGACACAACCATATCAATAATGATAAATGGTATATATAATAAAAAGCCTATTTGAAATGCTCGCGTCAATTCATGTAAAATAAAGGCCGCAAGTAAAACATGTGTAGGCACATCGGCAAGGGTTTCTGGTTTATCGAGGCGTGCCATACTCATACAGAGTTCTATACTTGATGTATTTTTTTGCATTTGGTTATACATAAAAAGACGAATCGGTTTTTCGGCTTCCTTATATGCTGTTTCAATAGTTATACTTCCATCAGAAAGTGGCTTAAATGCATTATCATAAATGGTAGTAAAAATAGGCCACATAATAAAAATAGTCATAATAAGAGCAATACCATTGAGTACTTGCGTTGGTGGCACTTGCTGTAGGGAAAGAGCTCGCTTTATAAAATCCAAGACAATAGATATACGCAAAAAGCAAGTACAAAGAATCAATAAACTCGGAGCTAATGAAATAAGGGTGAGTCCTAATAGTACCTGCACTGAAAAAGAAATTTCGTTATTTGTTTGGGGTTCTCGTAAGTTAAACTGAATAAATGGTTGCTGGACAGTACCATCAGCATTCTGCGAAGTAGTTCCTTCGTCATTTTGCAAGCCCGTTGTTTGTGAAGTAAGGGGAAATATAAAACCCGTACACAGCAAAAGCAAAAGTATTAGTTTTTTTATACTACGATTTACTTTATTTTTCATCTTCCTCACCTTGTGTACGCAAACGATTTCTCAAATTGTGTAAAAAGTCTGTTGTTACAGGCTCGTCACTATCTTGAACCCCGTTAGTATCTTTTATCTTTGGGTTCCCCCCATTTTTTCCCCTGTTAAAAAATGTATTAAGCATTTTTGCAAAAGAGGTTTCTTGCATTGAATATTGTTCTGCTGCCAGGTTTAAAGAATCAATAAGTTCAGCATCTTCAAGTTTTGAAATAAGCCTTATATCCTTTTCGGTTACTGCAATTAAAAACGCTTCTTGTTTTACAAGAATAATATACAATGTTTTATTAGGTGCAACCTTTAATGAAGCAGCAACTTTAAGATAGGGATCATCGGCAGTTCCAATTTGAGCCTTTTTCAAAAAGCGCAAAATAACATACGCGACCAAACAAATAAATGCCAACACTAAAACAAACTTCCAAAGTGAGCCAAAAAAAGGTATGGGCTCCGTTTGAGGAAGCACTGTATCATTTGTCTCTGCATTTAGTAAAATCTTGGTTTCATCAATGGTATTTGTCCGCTCTTGTTCACTTACTGTTTCAGTGTTCGGTACAATATCAGTTGGTTGGGTTTCTTGTGCAAAAACGGAAAAGAGAAAAATAACAGCACACAAAAAAATTGCATTTTTTTTATAAAAAAACACTCTCATAATCTTAGATTCTTAAAACGATAATCCTTCAAAAAATAGCGTATGTTATTTTATGTATTTTTAGTAAAATTTCAAGCCTTATCTCAATTAAGGACAAAAGTGGAACAAATTAGTCTACATGCACAATTTCGTATACATAGGAAAGAATTGCATTTTTATCTTCAGCGCTTATTTTTTCAGAGTGAAAATGAATCTTTGAAATATTTTGACTTGTGCTATAAACAAACCTAATAGCCTTGACAAACATTACTATATCTTTATCGGCTATTCTAAACTGCAATTTTGCTCTCATTCCTTTAACACATTTTCCTCTTGCAAACACTAAGGCTCCATCCTCACTAATATCTTTAATGTTACACTTTACCCCGTTTACAGATTCAGGAAGTACATTAGCTGGAGTGTCGGGATGTTGAGGGAATAGTAAGGCTTGAAAATCAGCCTTTGCACGCACCGATTTGCGTTTTTGCGTTCGTATTATGTCTTTGGAATGTGAAAAATTAAATATCGTTCCTGCATTTGTTTGCGTAATATTTAAAATATGAGACTTGATGAGATAGCCAGCATCGCCTTCACGCCATAAGTAAATGCTTACTTCATCTGTAGCTTTAAAATTAAAAGCCATCGGAAGTTCACCGATACTGCGTAATTGTATACTTTTGCTATTATTTTCAGTAACATTTGCATAAAATTGTCCAAAATGGGGAAAAACTAACACACAGATTTGTCCTTGTTTTATTTGAGAAGTATGTTCAAGTCCTCGCTTTTTTTGAACGGTCTCTAACTCGACTTTTGTACGAAAATCATATAGTTTTGATAATAAACTGGTGAGTTTTGCCTTTTCGGTACCATCAGTAACACGCTCTACTTGTGTAGTTAAAAAAGTAATTGCTTCTTGTAACGCATTAACAGACCAGAAAAGCCGAGATTTATTTTTCAAGTTTACATTTTTACCCACGCGCCAAAGAAGATGTAATTCCGATACTGAAAAACTGTATTTTTGACCATCGACAAAAAAAGAAAAATAATCTATTATGGAACTTCCTAACTTTGTTGAAAAAAAAGCGAAAATGAGTAAAATCCCTATGAGTATAATTAAATTCAAAACCATAATTCTTTATGTACACCAAAAAATGAAAGAGAATAATACACTGCAATCCATAAACCTTAAAACACTTTTTTTTATTTTTGTTACTCTTTTTTTAGTTCTCCCGCCTGTATTTGTTACAAAAAACAATTCGCAATTATATTATGCACAAACAAAAAATAGAGATGCCATCAGCATGCTTATTATAATGGCAATATATGAAGAACTTCTCTATCGGATATATCTTCCAGAAGCAGCAAAACAAACTTTCGTACCCATGAGCAAAAAGCATTTTATATCTCTAGAATGTGCTATTGTTTTGTTATTTGCTCTTGCACATAGATGGCAAGGTGGTTTTGCCGTTTTATATGCGTTTTTTGCAGGAGCATTTTTTCGGTTCGTCTACTGCCTCATGCCATACAAAACTCTCGGCTTTGTTATAATAAGTCTTGCTCATATTGCAAATAATCTTATATTCACTTTTTATTTACATGGGCTTTTTTAGTGTACTACTTTGTTATGTTCTGCAAAGTATATAACTAAGGGTAACTCTCCTTTTTACAAACAAGCTAAGCAGTATGCAAAAAGGAGAGTAAAAATGTTAGTCCTATTTTAAAAGTGTTAAAACTTTCGTAGGACAACCATCGACACATTTACCACAACTATCGCAAAGACTATAATCTATTTGCGGTATTCCATTAACTAGTTTTAAAGCTCCAGGTTCACACGAGCGTTCACACTTTCCACACTTGATACAACCACGCTTACAGTTTTTCATAATGACCTGTTTTTTAGGATTGGTGCAACTACATAATGCAAGTGCACCTTTTGTATTTTCCGGAAAGAGTTTTAGTACTTTTTGTGGGCAAGTATTAACACAAATACCGCAACCGGTACACCGTGTTTTATCTATATTCACTAAACCGTCATCAGTAACAGTAATAGCATTAAAAGGACATGCCACCGCACAATCCCCAAAACCGATGCATGACCAGTCACACTCTTTAATGCCGTTTACCCCCAATTTTGCAGCTGTACATGACTTTACCCCTACATAGTGCCCCTTAGGCTTACAAACGGAATGGCAACCCTGACACAAAAGATGAGCAACTTGTTTTACTGATGTGGAAGCTTCGACCCCCATAACCTTTGCTACCTTAGTTGCCACTTCATTTGCACCAACAGTACACCCATTTGTAGGAGCTTTCCCACTTGCCACAGCATTGGCAAAACCATCACAGCCTGGAAAACCACAGGCACCACAGTTAGCACCAGGTAAACAAGAACGAATTTCTTCCACTTTCGGGTCCACTTCGACATAAAAGACTTGTTTAAAAATACCGAGTAAAAGTCCTAATAAAAAGGCAACCGCCAAGGCAACGAGGGCGCTTATCAAAATTGTATTCATTTTTGTCTCCCTATTAAAAAATTCCACCAAGCCCCATAAAGCCTAATGATAAAATACCAGTTACAATAAATAAACTCGGGGTACCTTTTAGAAATTCAGGGATTGGTGCTACTGCTAACTTTTTGCGTAATCCAGCAAGTAAAAGCAAAGAAACCAAAAAACCTACAGCAACTCCGAGTGCATATACGATTGCTTCAATAAAAGTGTACCCCTTAGAAATCACATCCATGGTTACAGCCAAAATTGCACAGTTTGTCGTTATAAGGGCGAGATACACACCCATCGCACTATACAGAGCTGGAGCAACTTTTTTAAGAAAAAACTCTACTAACTGAACTAAACTCGCTATGACTAAAATAAACACTAACAACTGTAAAAATTCTACTTTCAGTGGCAAAAGAATATACTTGTAAATAGGGTATGTAACAATCGTTGCCATCAAAGTAACAAAAGTAACAGCGCCACCCATCCCTACAGACTTACCCACATCGGTTGACATACCGATAAAGGGACAGAGGGCAATAAATCGCATCAATACAATATTGTTTCCAATAGCTGCTGCAAAAAATATAGTTAATAAATTCATAATCCGTCTCCTAATATGCGGTTTGGGGTTTCTTTTCTAGTATTCGTTTTAGTCCTGCATTTACCGCAATAAGTAAGCCAAATACAAAAAAACCTCCCGGTGGTGTGACAAAAAAACCAATGCGGTATGTTTCAGGTATAAATTCAATTCCCCAAAAGGCACCATTTCCCAATACTTCGCGAATAGCCGAAATTAAAACAAGAACTATTGTATACCCTATTCCCATACCTAATCCATCAAAAAGGGCATTGATTGGTGGTTGTTTTGATGAAAAAGCTTCAACACGCCCCATAATAATACAGTTGACGACAATAAGAGCAATAAAAAGCCCAATCGAAGCATATAAGTCAGGTAAATATGCCTGTATAACTAACTGAACAATCGTGGTAAAGGCAGCAATAACAATAATAAATGTAGGAATTCGTACATCGTTAGGTATAATGTTACGAAAAATACTGATGATAAGTTCACTCATTAGTAACACAAAGGTCATAGATATTCCCATAGCGATGCCAGAAAACACCGAAGTGGTAATCCCTAATGAAGAACAGAGCCCTATCATCAATACAAGAAGAGGATTTTCACGAATAATACCAGCTGTAAAAATATGTAATTTACTTTTCATATTAGTTTTCCTCCGTTATTCCATTGTTCGCCATAAAGGTAACGGCAGATATACAAGCCGTTTTAAGTATTTCAGATACACCTTTTGAACTAATAGTTGCTCCTGACACACCTTGTACATCGGAACCAACCTTAAATTCATCATGGGCATTTTTACCAAAAAACTGGGAAGTAAAAGTTGATTCAAGAACCTTAGAACCAATGCCTTTTGTGTCGGTGTTTTCGATAAAACTAATACCTTTGACAAGACCATGAGTATCTATTCCCACCATAATGGTAGAACTCCCGTATGTTGGGCCTGTAGCTGTAATAGTAATTCCGAGCGTTTTATCACCATTCGTTACGAGATAGGCATTATCAAAAGTAATAGTGGGCACTGATGAAAATACTTCTTCGCTAATAGTATCAAACTTTTTCGCTTCAGGAAAAATCTCCGTTAAAGCCGCTTTGATACTCGCATTTGCTCTTTCTTCAATAATGGGTGCAGTAAAAGAATTGACTAATGCAAGTGCACAACAAGCAATAACAGACCAAACAGTTAATGATAAAGCGAGCGTTATAATTTTTTTCATTTTTTACTCTCCTTTACAAAACCATATTTTTTGGGAAGCAGATTATCCAAATATGGGGCAATAGCATTCATAATTAAAATACTAAACATAACCCCTTCTGGATTTGAACTAAATATGCGTATAATCACAGCAAGTATACCACAGCCTGCCCCAAAAATAATTCTACCGAGTGGTGTAACAGGAGATGTTGCATAATCAGTTGCCATAAAAACAGCACCGAAGAGTATACTACCAGACAAGAGCGTTAGGAGCGGATCAATAGGCGCTCCAAAAAACAGTAAGCCAACACATACAGAAGTGAGTACGGCTCCCACAATCATTGATACTGTTATACGCCAATCAATGGTTTTAGTAAGAATTAAAAATAAACAAGCTAAAACTATCAAAAAGATTGGACTTTCTCCCATTGAACCAGAACGATTACCAAAAAATAATGCAAGATACAAGTCTTCTACAGAAGAAATACCAAGTTGATGTGCTATCCGCCCCGTGCTTAAAACAATACCATCAGTTGGTACTAGTTTTGAAAGAGGTGTAGCTCCTGAAAGAGCGTCTACATGTCCAGATAAGGCGCCAAACAATGATGAACTTCGGGTTTCGACCCAATGGGTCATAGGCCCTGCAAAACTAACAAATGCAAAAGCACGCCCAACTAAGGCAGGGTTAAATGGATTTTTTCCTAAACCACCAAAAAACTCTTTCCCAACCACAATAGCAAACAAAGCAGATAAAATTAAAATCCATATTGGAATCGTTGGTGGCATAGTTAATGCCAAGAGTAAACCAGTAATAACTGCCGAAAGATCATATATACGCACATTTCGTTTAATTATAAGTCGAAATAATGATTCAAAACCCACCGTAGAAGCAACTGAAACAAGTATGCGTATTAAAGCAGGCCAAGAGTATAGATATACTGAAAACGCAACAATAGGCAACAGCGCTATAATAACATTGAGCATGAGTCGTTGTATACTCACTCTTGCAAGCCTATGTGGAGAAGAAGAAAGATAAATTTCGTTAAACTTTGAAGTCGGTATACCTTCTACAACTTGTGATACTGATGTTTTATTCGTTTCTATTTTATCAGACATTATACACCTCCTTGTGCTTTCATCGCTTCTTTTTTGGCTCGTTCTTTTGCGTCTTTGAGTCGCAATAATTCTTTACCAAGTTTAAAACGCTGTGTTAATTTAATACGACCTGGACATACGAAGGCACAAGACCCACAGAGTACACAGTCGCGTAAACCACAACGCACCGCTTCATCTAAATTATTTCGCTCAATCGCTTGTATCATAAGGACAGGGGCTAAACGACAACTACATGCTTTTATACATCTACCACAACTAATACAAGTGTCTTCCTCGTCAACATCAATTTCATCTTGTGTTAAGAAAAGAACGCCCGATGTATTTTTTTCGATAGGAAAATCCGCATTATTCATAGCAACGCCCATCATTGGCCCACCAGAAAGGATTTTTGCAATGCCTTTATTAAAAGTAATTTCACTTGGAATTAAGTCAGAAAGACAAGTTCCAATAGGTGCAAAAATATTTTGTGGCCGCTCACAGGCACCACCTGAAATTGTGAGAGGTCTATCAATAAGCGGTTTTCCAATACGAAATGCTTCTGAAATAGCTTTTAAAGTTCCGACATTATGGACAATGCAACCTACTTGAAATGGTAACCCACCTGCAGGTATTTCACGCCCTGCTATTGCTACCGTAATATTTTTTTCTCCACCTTGAGGATATTTTGTCTTACATAGTTGGACAGAAATATCGTAGGCTCCCTTTGCTACGGGATTAGATTTTATTTTTTTTATAGTATCTTCAATTATGGGTAGTACATCCTTTTTGTTTTCCTCTAAAGCGATTACCCCCTTGCTCGCATTAGTAATACGCATGGTAATAGCAAGACCATCAATTACATCAAATGCCTTTGAATAGAGTGTTGCCGCATCAATACATAAATACGGCTCACATTCAGCAGCATTCGCAATAACATAATCTATTTTGACATCTTTTGGTGGGGAAAGTTTTACATGAGCAGGAAAAGCAGCACCGCCCATACCCACAATGCCAGCGTCATGCACACGAGCAATAGCTTCTTCATGTGTACAGGTAAATGGATCTAAGGGTGCCATAAATGCTTCTGTATTAGAACCGTCACCTTCAATAAGTATACATAGTTTTTCGGCATTTCCACTTGCAAGATGTGGCTCAATTTTTTTTACCACTCCGGAAATCGAAGCATGTACCGGACAAGACATATACGCTTCTGATTCAGCGATTTTTTGTCCACGAACAACTGAATCACCAACTTTTACAATAGGGGTATTCGGTGCCCCACCTTGTGTCACTGGTATCCATACAGAATGCGTATGCGGACTAACATATTTTACTTCTGCTTGCGCAGAAACTAGTTTCATTTCAGGCGGATGAATACCACCTTTAAAAGTTTTGATACTCATGGCGGAAATTGTAAAAGAAAATGAAATGAAAATCAAGTACATATAGAGAGAAAATAGGATAAAAGTCTATAAAACCAATATACGCCTTGATACAAATATCACTATCTTTGCTCGTCCGAGTCATGAGAGCGAGGATATAGATACTTTACTTTGCAGAAAAAGAGGTGTTCATTACTATGCATTCAATTTTTCGATCTATAACTTTTTCAATTTCAAATTCAATATCCTGTATCACAATCCGCTCTCGCTCTTTTGGTATATCATCAGTATGCTCCAAAATAAAACCTGCAACCGTATCGTAAAAGTTAGAATTGAGTTCAACATGCACACCGTTCAGCGCAAGTGTTTTATTTAAATCAAACAATTTTGTATCACCTGCTAGTTTAAATAGGTGCGCTGATACTTGCAGTATATCATTATCTTCATTGTCATCGTATTCATCTTGTATACTCCCAAAAACGGCAGTAATAATATCATCAATGGTAGCAATACCAGCACTTTGCCCATATTCATCAATAGCGATAACCATAGCAATTTGCTTAGTTTTCATAACAGTAATAATTTTTAATACACTGACACTTTCAGGAAGAAATTCTACACTACGCATAATTTCTGTAATTGGTCTATTCATATCTTCATTAAATAAAATATCTTTATAGTGCACCATACCTATAACTTCATTTTTATTATTATTTTTACATACAAGCAATCGTGAAAATTTAGTAGTACAAAATACATCGATTGCTTCTTGAATATTCGCACTATCATTTATAACTGCTAATTCAAAAACAGGGGTAACTATATTACGCAATTTTAAATCGCGTAATCGAATCGCCCCTGTTAATAATTTCTTTTCGTCCTGATTTAATGCGCCATCTTCAAAACTAATATCAATTAATGTTTGCAGTTTTTCATCGGTTATATCTGAAACGCCTTTTTTACGGTACTGTGATAATATTTTCAATACAAAATTTGAAATTACTCCTAACACAAAAGTAATAGGTGAAAATACATAACGCACGATTTGTAAAATAGGGCTAACGGCCTTAACTATGGGAAGCGAGCGGTATGCCGCAAGGCTTTTTGGAAGTATTTCCGCAAAAAAAATAAGTAAAATACTTACTAAAATAGTAGAAATAGTTGTAGCATGTTTTGAAGTAAAATGGCCAATCGTAAAAGCGGTAACAATACCTGCAATACTGTTATTAACAATATTTGTGCCTACAAGTGTAGCTGAAACAATTTGATCTTTAATCGATAATAACCGTAATGTTGTTTTATTTTTTTTTGCGTGCAAAGACCTTTTTTCAGTATTTGTCACACTTGTAATTGCTGTTTCCGAGCATGAAAAAAAAGCAGCTAGGAAAAATAGTATAAGCACCTGAAAAACAAAAAAAATAATATCCACTTATTTTTCCCCCGCTACTGATACTTTTATCTTTTTAAGTTTTGTTTGACTTGCTTCTATTATATGAAAATTAAAATCATCTATCTGTATAGTACTTCCCTTTTTAGGAACATCACCAACCTTTTCTAAGATAAGACCAGCTACAGTTTCGTACTTTATATCACTAAAATTTGTATGGAAAGTTTCATTAAAGTCAAATATAGACATTGTTCCCCTCACAAGAAACCCACCCTTCACTTTTATACAATCATTAGAAGTTTTTAAATCATATTCATCTTCTATATTTCCAAAAACCGCTTCTGTTAAATCTTCAGTTGTTATTACTCCTGCTGTTCCTCCATATTCGTCCAGCACTATGAGCATGTTTTGAGAAGCATCAGATAACTGTTGTCGTAATTGGATAGAACTTGTCGTTTCAAACACAAAAATAGGTTCGCGCAAATAATGTCCTACATTAAATTCATGTTGATTTTTTCTAAAAAATGGTGAAAACAAAAAATCTTTTATATAAAAAATTCCTTTTATGTTGTCAATATCGTCTTCATATACAGGGAAACGAGAAAAATGAGAAACTTCTGACAATTCCAAAATGTCAGCAATACTTGAATCAATGCTTATAGCTTTTATTTCAGGGCGCGGGGTCATAATATGCTTTGCCTGAATATCAGTATAGGTTAAAATTTTTTGCATTATACTGCGCTCATACCCAGAAATCTGTCCTAGTTGTTCAGTTTCCTCAAAGAAAGTTTTTAAGTCCTCCTCTGTAACATTAGAAGTTTTATCTTCTGGTCGAATACCGCATAAAAATAAAAAAGGTTTTGTCAAACCAGTAAAAATAAAAACAAGGGGCTTAAAAATAGTTATTAAAAATAAAAAGACATAAGAAACAAGGAGTGCAATTTCATCTGAATAAACGAGTGCGATAGCCTTAGGCGTAATTTCCCCAAATACGAGTACTAAAATAGTCGCACAGCCTATTGCAAGGCTAACACCACCATTACCTTGAAATAATGATATTGCAATAGCCGTAATTAAAACGGTAATAAGGTTATTTACTAGTGTGTTTGCGATAAGCGTTGTCGTCAAAAAAGCAGGTTTATTTTTTAGAATCTTATGAACTCGTATTGCTTTTTTATTCTTATGCTTTTTTAAATATCGAATACGAAGTTTATTTGTACTTAAAAAAGCAGTTTCGGAAGCAGAAAAAAAGAGCGAACAAAAAAGCAAAAACAGCAAAACAACTATGTGCCAGGTAAGAACAGGTGGAGGCTCAAAATCATTCATATACGCATGCAATTATATTTTTTTATCTTTGTTTGTCAATATATACAAATACACCATCAGGGAAATCAAGTTTTAATATGAACAACGAGTTTACGAGTTAATCTTGAATGATTATAGATAAGTAGCAAAAGTTATATATTAAAAATATCAGGTTTGTTTAAATTCCATAGGACATAACTGGAAACTTATTACTTTCAGGCGGGTTCTTAGGGCAGAGCCCTAAGCGATGCTTTTGGAAGGGATAGGGATTCTAAGGGAAAGGGAAACCTTTTGCTTCGAACAAAAGTGTGTCCCTTTCCCTTAGTATTGGCGTGCAGAGAAAACAATCTCTGCAAAATTTGATTTCTGTGCTATACCATTCCTATGGTAGTCAGTTTCAGAGATTTTTAAGCAACTACCTTATAATTTTTCTTCAGAAACAAAACTTCCCTCAAAACCATCTATCTTTTTAATGGTAGAAAGCCAATAGGTTGCTTCTGTCTTGTTTTCAAAAGGGCCTACCCTTACCCTATGTACAAGACCTTGTACTGTTTCTTTTGTAAAAATTTCGGCTTTTAAGTTTTTTTCTTGTAGCCTATTTCGTGCCTCTTCAGCATAAATTCTACTAGTCAAAGACGCTGTTTGCACCCAATAGACTGTTTGTGGTGTACTTACTTTTTCTGTGGTAGCCTTTGTAGTCGTCTTTGGAGTATTTGTCACTGTTTCTTTTTTTGTTTGTGACGATTTTGCTTCTGTACTTGTCTTTGAGCCTGTCGTTTCTTTTTCGCTCTTTGAGTTTTCGGATGCTGAAGTAACGGTGTCTTGTGATTTATTCTGTTGTGTCACATGCGCTGTTATTGTATTTGAAATTGAAGCAGGTAATTCACCCTCCACTTTTTCTGTATTATCCAAAAGACTCGTTACATCAACATTTTTTTCATTTTCACCAGTTACGATTGTTACATTATTATCAATAGTAACACTTGCAGGTATTGTACCTTGTGGTGTAGGAACTTCTACTTCGCGTTTTGCCCAAGCATCAGCATCAATACTCGCAAGATTAGGACGAGATGGAAATTCCTCTTCAAGTTTTGTTATCTTTGCACTATTTTCATGTCTCGAAGGATGATAAAAATACCATGCCAAACCAAAAACAACAACTAAAAAAGCCATAAGTATAGAGAAAATCCATAAAATTTTTTTCTGTTCCATAAAAACACAAACCCTCAAAACCAGTAAAAAAAGTATAAAGCCTACCGCTAACGCGAAACCACCGTTTTGTTTTCGGACCGTAGACAGAGCGATATAACTTCTTTTACACAATACCACTTTTAGTTTCGACAAGATAAAAAAAAAAATTACCACTTTTTATCTGAAAACACTAAAACCTTTGAGTCTTTTTTACTTGCCTTATCTTATTTTTCTTGTACACCGTGTCAAAAGTACTCAATTTGCATTTTAATAAAAAAAAAGCGTATCCATACTCCTCTATTTGTTTTCTGGTTAGCACTTGTATAGAACCAGTAACAGAAACCGCTATAAGCATTTTTGGACAAAACGATGCTGTATTTTTAACTTTTTAAGTGGAAAAAAGGCACAATGTTAATCTAACAGAGCAGAAAAACAAAAAAAATGTCTACAAAAGTGTATAAAGAAAAAATATTTACTATTTTGTACATTTTTCAATCTTTGGCACGGTAATTGCTATAGTAATACATGGAAAAGCATACTGCTTTTTACACTATGTTCTGGAGGAACTGTATGAATAATACAAAAGCTTTTTTTAATAATATACTATTTGATGACCTTTTTAACGGTTTTGGTGGTACTGTAAAAATTTTTACAAATGAGTTTTCTAAAACTCCTCATGCCGATGTTTCACAAACACAAGATTTCTACCTTATTGATGTAGAAGTTCCTGGCTTTGACGAAAGCAATATTGATGTTCAACTTGAAGGACGCACTTTGACTATTTCATCAAAGACAGAAGATGCAACAACTGAAACAAGTGATGAGAAAAAGGAAGTGCAATTTTTATTGCGTGAGCGAAGTGAAATAAAGTTTAGTCGCTCATTTACCCTTCCAGAAGATTCTGATTTAGAAAATGTTTCTGCCGAATGTAAAAAAGGAGTTTTACGAATACAAGTTCCACGAACTCCTGAATCAAAACCGAGACGCATTGCTATCTCAAGCCTTGAAGCGAAGGCTGTATAAGCAAGGTCATAAAAGGTGAATGCAAAAGGGCTATCCAGAAAACTAAGTAAAACTTTGTCAAGGATAGCCCTTTTCATTGGACAATCATCAATGCTAAAGTGAGCCTCTAAAAACTATTCATTAATTTTGAAAAGAGGATATCCGAATCACCAATAGTATCACTATCTGATATAGCTACGGCACGCGTTAAACAATTTTTTAGTTCACGAACATTCCCATACCATACATGATTTTGCAGTTTTTCGCATGCAACTTCCGATAAGGTTTTGTTATATGCTGCAACATGTTTTTGTGCAATTAATGGTATATCCTCCTTTCGCTCACGAAGTGGCTTTATGTAAAATGGCAAAATATTTAATCGATAATACAAATCTTGACGAAAACTTTTTTGGCTTACTTTATCTTCTAAGGACTCATTCGTTGCCGTAATAAGCCGAAAATCACTCATACGCTCGCTATGTTCTCCAAGCCGTGAAAATTTCTTTTGCTCAATAACTGAAAGTAATTTCCCTTGCATTTGTAAATCCATATTTTCTATTTCATCAAGAAAAACAGTTCCACCATCTGCTTCTTCAAATAGCCCCGTTTTGTCAAGTGCTCCAGTAAATGCACCTTTTGAAACACCAAAAAAAATACTTTCACAAAGCGTATGAGGAACTGTAGTAACATTAACTTCTAAAAATCGCTTATGCTTTCGATGTGATAATGTGTGTATTGCTTTTGCGATTAAATTTTTTCCCGTTCCTGTTTCACCAGAAATAACAACAGGGAAATCATACTTACATGCCTTTTTAATAAATGCTTTTACTTCTGATATTGCAGAACTCGTGCCTAAAATATCTGCATAAGCGTCATGTTCTCCAAATCTTTCTATCGATTCATTTACTTTTTTTTCAAGTTCATAAAAAGAACAAGGGTAAAAAATAAAATTCTTTTCAGTTTTCAAATCAATATCATTATAAGAAAAAATTAAATAGGGAATTTTTTCACAAAGCGGTTTTAACTTTTCATAAAACTCGTCATCAAAAAAGGCAAATTCAATATTTTGTTTTTTTACCTGTTCCAAAATCGATTCAAGGCTTTCATTTCCTTCGACAACAGAAATATCATAAATCCCCAATGCTTGTTGGTATAATAACTTTCCGCGTCTGCTTTCATTACAAATATATATACACTTTTTATTCATGCAAATAATGTCGACAATACATACTCTTTTTTAAGTAAAAACTTATATCAATATGCAAAAAACAAAGATATTTTTTCATCGTAAAATCTTTTTCTAAATGGCTTAGTCAATAAAACCGATATTCAGAGTGTGAAAACTATTCTAATCTTGGGTGCAGGATTTATGCAAGGTGTTGCAATTCGACAAGCAAAGCAGTTAGGGGCCTTTGTGATTGCCACTGATGGAAACCCAAATGCCATTTGTGCAAATGAAGCTCATCTCTTTGTACATATTGACTTAAAAGATACAAATGGTTTAATAGCGTTTGCAAAAAAAACACAACAAGAACGCGGTTTACATGCGGTGTTCACTACTGCAACTGATTTTTCACATACAGTTGCATGTATTGCAGAAGCCTGTAAACTCCCCAGTCATAGTATTGAAGCAACTGAAAAATCGACAAATAAGTTACTTATGAGGAATCATCTTTCAAATGCAGGAATAACTACCATTCCGTTTTTTTCAGTTACTATACATGACAGTAAAAAAAATATTGAAAAAAAAGATTTAGAAAAAAAAATAAAAGATTCTCATTTACAATTCCCTGCTGTTGTAAAACCTGTAGATAATATGGGCGCACGCGGTTGCAAAAAAGTAAATGATATTGATACATTAAGTATAGCAATTCAAGAAGCACTTCCGTTTTCAAAAAGCAGGACAGTTATTGTCGAAACTTTTATTCATGGAAAAGAATACTCAATAGAAGGTTTTATTGTCGATAATCAGTTTTTTGTTACTGCATTGGCAGATAGACATATTTACTTTCCCCCTTATTTTATCGAAATGGGACACACTATTCCTGCTCATGTTACAAAAACAGAAGAAAAAAAACTTTGTGATACATTTGAAAAAGCGGTGCGCTCATTGGGCTTAACCCATGGGGCATGCAAGGGAGACATTTTTTTACACAATGGGAAAGTATATATAGGAGAAATTGCTGCTCGACTCTCTGGTGGATATATGTCAGGATGGACGGTTCCATATTCATCTCATCTTAATGTAACGCAGTTAGCATTACGCCTCGCATTTGGCGAAAATACAGAGGTTATTCACGAATTGCAAAAATGGCAGAAAAGTACTCAAAAAACAAAAGTATTTTGTGCTGAGCGAGCATATATTTCAATTCCTGGAAAAGTTGCAACAATTATTGGAGAAGATAAAGTTCGATTAACACCAAAAGTATGTGAATTTTTCCCACGAGTAAAATCTCAAGATGAGGTTGTTTTTCCGACAAATAATGTTGAAAAATGTGGAAATATTTTGGCGGTAGGAAAAAGGTATACAAGTGCATCAAAATCCGCCGAACAGGCTTGCCAAAAAATAGTACTAAGACTCAAACCCAATGAAATGAGTACAAATGCTTTTTTAGAAAGTCCTCTCTTATCAAAAAAAACAGAGGATAATCATTCAGTAAGCGTTTTTAATTTTACGAATGAGCAATTATTACAATTCAGTAAAATACTAAAAGCCGACCCACTTGTAAAAAAAACAATACAAAAAATTTCAAGAAAAAAATCAAAAAAAATTGCCTACCCTCGTTGTATCAGTGCGTTTTTAACTAAAAAGTTTGATGTTCAAGGTCGAACACTATTAAAAGCATTAATTCAAATTGATACATGTGAAAGTAATTTTTTTAGCTGGGTTGAAAAACTAATGTATACTGATACTGATGTCTATCAAAAGGTTTGGTTAGCATTTTTGCGTGGCGGTATTCAAGGAGCACTATATCTTTATGATTCACAACACACATAAACGCTACTTACATTTTTTTCTTGTACTTATATACTTGCTTTTCCAGACCGAAGTTTTTGCACAATCAGGTGCAGAGTATAAAGCATTTGAACTTGCAGAAAAACTACAGTGCGAAATTTTTTATGAGGCAATTTCTAAAACTCTAACCTTTAGCAAAAGCAACACAAAACTTACTTGTGTCGTCGGGGAAAATATGTTAATACTGGGTGATGGAAGTATTGAGTTTTTTAGCAGCCCCACTCAAAAAAACAATACTATCTACATTCCAGAAGATATGGGAAATCGGATTGAAAGTTTCTTTTCGCAACAGACCGAAGTAGAAAGTTTTTTTAAAGTGGGTGCTATTCTCATAGACCCAGGACATGGAGGAAAAGATCCCGGTGCAATAGGCGAATATACTGAAAACGGAAAAAAAATTTCCATATATGAAAAAACCGTTGTATTAAAAGTCGCACAAGAATTAACAAGTCTTTTAAAACAAGCCTTCCCCGATAAAAAAATTATTATGACGCGGACTGGCGATACATATCCTACCCTTGAAGAACGAGTAAACATGGCAAATAATGTAAAACTAGCAGATAATGAAGCGATAATCTACATTTCGATTCATGCAAATTCTTCTTTTAACAAAACCGCTTCAGGATTTGAAGTATGGTACTTGCCACGCGACTACAAACGCAATGATTTAACTGATGGAAAAAATATTTCAAATGAAATACGGCCGATCGTAAATTCAATGCTTGAAGAAGAATTTAGCCTAGAAAGCATCCTTTTAGCAAGTAATATTTTAGACCAACTTAATGTAAGTATCGGAAATCAATCGCCATCACGAGGGCTTAAAGAACAAGCTTGGTTTGTAGTGCGCAATGCAAAAATGCCTGCTGTTCTTATAGAGTTAGGATTTGTCAGTAATGAAAAAGAAGCTAAACTTTTAAATAGCTCTACCTACTTGAAAAAATGTGCGAATGGTATATATAATGGGATAGTACAATTTGTAAGCCAAATTGAAAACTATGGATTAAAATAGAGAAACACTCTAAAAATGTGCAGACTTGCTTTGGCAGTTCTTGTAATTTTTAGAGATTGTCTCGTATGTTTTTCTATGAACGATTTTTACTTAGCGACTTTCGTAATCCCTCTGTTTTTTTAATAGCTTACATTAATACTGTGTTTTTTTGAGGTTTTTATGAATATTAAGTTTTCAAATGCTATACTCTTTATTAGTTTTGGTGCACTTATTTTTATCTATTTTTTTACCTTACCGTTTACAACAAAACATAACCGATATACTTTATACTTTGTAAATATGAGAACTGGGCAGGTAGGAACAGAAATACGATTTTTACCAAAAAAGACATTTAAAGCACGAGAAGTTGAATTAGTTGAAGAACTTATGTTAGGTCCGATGAATCATGACTACTATGATTTTATGAAAAAAAACACAAGCTACCATTCTTGCTTTGTAGATAATCATACACTATATGTTTCTTTTCCGAAATCTCTTTTACCAGATGTTCAAGAGCGAATGCCGTTCGAGCAATTCTATGCCTTGTTTGAAAAAAATATTTTTGCAAATTGCCCAAATATAAAAGAGGTCTGTTTATTTTTGGATGGGATACAGGTATACGAACACACACACTAGTGTATTACAATAGGGAACATAGTGCTACAAGCGGTAATATATATCGTTCTCTTATGAATAAAAATGAAACGGCTCTTTTTGTCTAGCATAGTGATAGTTATTTTTTTTTGTTGCCTCTTTTTTAGTTTTACGAATGAAAAGGTATCAACCCCCGATACTTTACTAAATAGCGGTAATAGCACACTTGAAACGAGAATTGAAGTTCCTGAAGGATATACACGCTTACATGTTCCTGAAAATAGTTTTGCCCATTTTGTAAGAACCTACCCTTTAAAAGAAAAAAATCATAAGGTTCATTTATATAATGGGAAACTTAAGAGCAAACAAAATATTCATGTCGCCGTTTTTGATTTGCCACTTGAAGCATACGATTTGCAACAATGCGCAGATTCTGTTATGAGATTTTATGCCGAATATTTTTTTCAAACGAAACAAGATGAAAAAATTGCATTTCATTTTACAAATGGATTTTTAGCAGATTGGGAAACCTGGAAACATGGTAAAAAAATAAGCGTTGTACAAAACACAGTAACTTGGGTTTCGTCTGTTCCAGATGATTCATACACTTCTTTTGTGCAATACTTGAAGTGTGTTTTTATGTATGCAGGCACTCTTTCTATGGCATATTATGAAACGCAACCGACAACAATACAACAAGCAAAAATTGGAGATGTGTTTTTACAAGGTGGAAGTCCTGGCCATGTTGTAATGATAGTTGATGTAGCTGAAAAAAATAACAAAAAAGCTTTTTTGCTCGCACAAGGATTTATGCCGAGCCAAGAATTTCACATACTAAAAAACCCTGCCCACTCGGATGATCCGTGGTATTATGAAGATGAGATAACATACCCGTTAAAAACACCCGAATGGACTTTTAACAAAGACTGTCTGTATACACTTACATACTAGAGAACCTCGAAAAACGCCTTGGGCTACTTGCACTTACCACCAGAACCCTCGTTGCACACTGCTTTTTGAATCGGGTATTGTTGCAACTTTCTATTTTACAGTTCGAGGAATACTTGCGTCAGCTTGAATAAGGTACAAAATCACTTGCACAAAATAATTTACTGCCAAACCAGCACTTATACCAATCATAACACCACTTGAAATATTGAGTGAGCGTATTTTTTGTAAATTTTCAGGAGTATTCGGTAAGCGACCTGTATTATATGCTGCTAGTCTATCATTTTTAATACCGGTTAAAATAAATGTAATGGGAAGAGAAAAATACACGGCTGCCAATGACCAATACATAATAGAACGCTGACGCTCAATTTTTGTGCGTATCGGTTGTTTGTTTAATTTGATAGAAAGTTCGTCCAATGAAGCATTAAGGCTCGGATCAAAAACAACAAATGTATGTACACCATTCTCTGTTTCAAAATCTAAAATATTTTTTTGTTTATACAGTTCTACACTCGCACTTTTTGTAGCACCAGAAGAATCGCTTTCAGTCGCTGTATTTGGAATATCCCCCTGTGCTCTCCCCTGAATAAACAAATCAGATGTAGTGTCTGTGGAAATAGTTATAGGAATTGTTTCTAGTTTTCTCAATTCAATAGTCAACTTGTAGGAATTTTGCTTTCCAAAAGAAAATGTTTTCGTCGCAGTTTCAAATCCATCTGCAACAGCGAAAACAGTGATTGAAGGGGCATATACAATGAAAGGTGTGCTTGTATCTTCAATTTGTATACCATTAACAAAAATATGCGCTTCAGGCGGCTGTACATCAAAAAGAATTTTTCGTTCAGGTAATGACTGGAGTTGGGCAGATAATAACAGAGCAATACTTTTTATAATGTCATCTATCTGCTCATACTTTCCGGCTTCCGTAATCGTAATTTCAGGGCTTTCCCCTAATCCAGTTTCAAGCGTCACTGTAATAACAGCATAGCCTGAAACATCCTTAATATTTCCTCGTACCAAAGCACTAATACCTGCCTTTGCAAGAGAGCTAGCAAGCGATTCATCAGTTTGTACAAATAATTGTCCACTATTCCATTGCTTTACGAGTCTCGTATCTGTCCCCTTTGTCGTATCAACTTTTAAAGTTTCGATTTTTATATCAAATCCAACCTTTTCTATTTCGTCCTTCTTTTTTTGAATTGATTTTTCGAGTTGGGTGCGTTTTTTATTTTTTTCTTTTTCGCTTATCGGTTCTAAAAAAAGTTTATCTAAGTCTTGGAAAAGTTTATGTAAGTCCGAAATAAGTGTCAGTTTTTTCTGGGTCAATGCTAAGAGTGCTCTCGCTTTTTTTTCGCTCACAGATACCGCATATCCAATATCTGAACTTAAATGATAGGATAAAAGTTGGGGAACAATAGTACTATATGAAGTATATAATTCATTCACCCCCGTTAAACTAAATTCTGAAAAAGCTAAGACCCAGTCCCTATCGGTATCGGCGTGTGCAAGATTCAAAAAGGGCGAAAACAAATACGGTTGGCACAAAAAGAGTTCAAAAAAAAATATAATAAAAACTATATATCGCTTTAAAACAAACTTCATTCCTCTCTACCGTTGTTGAAACATTTTTTTTTCAAGATAGGCATTGATAAAACCATCAATGTCACCATCCATTACTGCTTGAATATTCCCCAGTTCATAATTTGTTCTATGGTCCTTTACCAGTGTATATGGTTGAAACACATAGGATCTTACCTGATTGCCCCATGCAATTTCTTTTTTTTCGGAAGCAAATTTTTCATTTTCTTCTTCTTTTTTTTGTCGATAATATTCATACAGTTTTGCTTTGAGCATATTCATTGCAGTAGCTCGATTCATAGTCTGGCTCCGCTGGCTTTGGGAAGCAGCAACAATACCAGTCGGCAGATGAGTTATACGCACAGCCGAATCCGTTTTATTGATATGTTGTCCACCAGCCCCACTCGCCCGATATGTATCAACCCGTAAATCTTCAGGGCGTATTTCTACTTCAACTTCTTCATCTAAAACAGGAAATACATAGACCGAAGTAAAAGAAGTGTGTCTACGCGCATTTGAATCAAAGGGACTAATACGCACCAAGCGATGCACCCCTGTTTCCGCTTTTAAAAAGCCAAAAGCGAACAAGCCTTTTATTTCAAGTGAAATCGACTTAATACCGCCTTCTGCTTCAATTAAATCAATAGTTTCGACTTTAAAGTTCTTTTCTTCTGCCCAGCGTAGATACATACGGGTAAGCATACTCGCCCAATCGCATGCTTCTGTTCCGCCTGCTCCTGCATGTATACTTATAAAACAGTTATTTTTATCAACCTCGCCGGATAAACTACTTAAAATTTGTAGGTCTGAAAAGCGTTTTTTTAATTCAGTAAACTGACTGAGAATTTCTGCATCATAAGCATCTGTATGTTCTTCAAGTGTAAGCTCATAAAAAGAAACCAAGTCATTACATTCAGCTAATAAACTCTGCCATGGTTCATAACTTGCTTTTAACTTTTTTATCTTCGCAATAACAGACTCAGCATTTTCCTTGTTGTACCAAAAATCAGGCATGGACTGTTGTTTTTCCAGACTCGCAATTTCATCTTGTATGCGAGGGATGTCAAAGTAGCCCCCAATTTTTTTTGATTTCAGATTGCACTTGTAAAAGTTCATTTTTAATTTCTAACATAGTTTTCTCCACAAAACAAACGATTAGACATTTCACTCAAAATCAATTCTATTCTGGTTAGTATACTATTCTTGCACTTAAAAATCAAGATAAGGCATTGAAAATATGCAGGAAAGTGCTCAAAATAGAGGCTCCGTTTTAACTACGCCACTGTACCAGTTGTTCGGATATTCTTTTATGAGCATCTTCCAAAATAGCGAGTTGGTCTTGTTTGGTTTTAGGGGCATCATACACCTTAAGTGCTTTAATTTTATACGAGCCATCATGCAGATTTTTGATTATCTTACTTAGGTTTCGGATGTTCCACCCACCATCAAGTGCAAAAGCAACAACAGGTAATTGAAGTTTTTCAGTCAATCGGCGGAATCCTGCTGCATGAAAACGCCCTATTTTTCCATCTTTGCTTCTTGTTCCTTCAGGGAAAATGAGCGGGATCCAGTTATTTTTAATAATGCGGTCTGAAAATGCATCAAGTGTTTGCATCATCTGGGATGCTCCTGCGTTTTTATCTATAATACAGTGTTGATCTGTTTTTAACATAACCGAAACAAGTGGAACATGTCCCCCCAGTGCGTTTTTTGCAACAAATCGTACAGGCCAGCCTTTTTTGTATCCATAAAATACAACAATATCCAGCAGACTTTGATGATTACAAATAATTAAAAATTGGTCTGGTAAATCATTTACACACGAATAATCAGGTTCAAATTTAAAATGAGCATATAATTTTAAGCATGCGAAAACAAGTCTCGGACCTTGTGTACAAATTGCTCTATTTATTTTTAAACAACTTTTTCTATGTACTACATATAAAAAAGAATTTAGTAATGAGTACCGTCCAAGAATAACAACTGCACATAAAATTCCAATTAATGCACCCATATATCACGCCCTTCATTTATAAAATTATCTATATTATACAAAATCTTGTCAAAACTTGCAAAGACTTTTCGAGATTCAGGAACACTCTGTAAAAAAAATGCCCCATAGTTTTTTTTCAAAAGTCGACTGTCCAATACAGTAATTGCTCCTCTGTCAGTTTTACTGCGCATAAGTCGCCCATAGCCTTGTTTAAACTTAATGACCGCATTGGGAAGACTCAGTTCAAAAAAAGGTTTTCTCCCCTGCTGCTCTATATATTTTGATTTAGCAAATGCAATAGGATGACTGGGTACATCAAACGGCAACTTTACTAAAATAACATGACTCAGTGATTCACCAGGAATGTCAACCCCAGTCCAAAAAGATTCAGTAGCAAACAAACAACTATATATGTTTTCCTTAAAGTCTTTTAAAAGTTTTGCTCTATCATATTGTCCCTGATAAAAAATCGCAATAGAAGTATCGTTTATATGTTCTTGAACATACTGTACGGCATCACGCAACATAGTGTAAGAAGTAAATAAAACTAAGGCTCGTCCCCTACTTGCTAAAATCAAGTGCAAAATCGCCTCTAGTACAAAGTTTGTATATTGTTCGTCAACAGGGAGTGGTGCATCGGAGGGAATAGAAAACAAAACACGTTCCTTATAGGGAAAAGGAGATACAAAAACATCCGTGCATATTTTTTTTTCCGAAAAATGTTTTAAGCCAAATGTTTCAAGCATAAAGTCAAAGCGGTTTGAAATCTGTAAGGTAGCCGAAGTACAAATAACCGTATCAAGTGGCTTAAATAATGCTTCTTGCATAAAAGTATCTAAACGCAAGGGCGTATTATAAAATTCAATGTGAATGTTACCATTTTCAGTTATTTTTTCAAACCATAGAATTGATTCATTTTCTTCGTGAGGATGACAGTAGCTTTCAAAAAATGTTTCAACTTCTTTTAAACGAGAAAAAAAGACAGTAGTTTCATGAACCGCATTTTTTGTTTCAGGTTCAAGTTCATCAGTTGTATCCTCACTTATATTTTGCAAAATTAAATAAATATTTTTATTCAATAAAGACAATGGTACTAAAAAAGATTTTACTTCGTCATACATCGCTGTAATATCTTGTTCGGGGGCCTGTAAAAAACTCCAAGTATTTTCTTGAGGAACAAGGCTTAAAGCAAAGTTTTCAAGTCGAGTACTAGCCTCAAAAACCTGTGAAATACGCTGAATAGTTTCTGCATAAAGGTCTGAACGAGCTGATAATGTAATAATAGTTTGTAAAGTTCCGCTTGGTTTTGATTTTCCAATACGCTGTGGTCTGTACAACGCATTGAGCTGTTTTTTTATAAAAAGAGCATTTACTGAACTTGAAAAGCCTGAACGAGCGGCATCTTCAATGGCGTGTGCTTCATCAATGACAACATCCTTAAACGCTGGAAGAACAGCTGGTACATCAAAATTTTGATTTTGAAGTTTTGCTTGTAAATCTGAAAAAAGCAAGTGATGATTTGCAATAAGCACATGCGCAGAATCAGCTTTTTTTTTCATTTTCATAACATAACAGTTTTCATAGTACGAGCATTTATTCAAAAGACAATTATCTGATTCAGAGCAGATAGATGCCCAAAGTGAATGAGATGGATAAACAGCGAGTTCATCACGCGAACCGGTAAAACCTGCATCACTGAACTGCTTTTTAATACTTGCGAAGTCAGAAGGATCTGCACTAAAAAGATCGCCCTGCCCACTGGTTTGATAAAATCGACGCAAACATAAAAAATTTCTTCGCCCCTTCACTAAAACAATTTTTTTTTGGTATTCTTCAGTATCAAAACCCAATATTTTTAGTGCAAGCGGGGCATCCTTTTCTACAAGTTGCTGCTGAAGGTTTATAGTCGAAGTTGACACAAGTATTTTTGTATTGTTAGAAAAAGCCCATTGTATACCAGGCAAAAGATATGCAAGACTTTTTCCTATACCAGTACCGGCTTCAAAAACCCCTATTGCTTTTTCGTTAAAACACTGACAAATAGTTTTAGCTAAATTTTGTTGCCCTAACCTTTCTTCAAAACCCGAAAATATACGAGAAAGGGGACCATCATTTGAAAGAAGTCCCACTATTTTTGTTGTATCCAGTAATACTTCGGCTTCTTCGCACATGCTTGACTATCATAATGGGAAACAAAAATCAGTCAAGGGTTTAGAAAAACACTGTTCTAGCAAAGAGTATAACCAATTCACAGAAATCAAGTTTTAATATGAACAACTGGTTTGCTTAAATTACATAGAACATAACTGGAAAGTTATTATTTTCAGTCGGGTTCTTTAGGGCTCAAGTTGGCTTCAGTCCTGAATGCCAACTTGCCGTATTTCCGCGTTTTAGGAAGGGATAGGGATTCTAAGGGAAAGCACTAGCAAGCAAAGCCGTCTACACGGAAGTAGACGGTGCGTAAGCGCGAGAATTAAAAATATCAGATTTCCTAAATTTCATAGGGCATAACTGGAAACTTATTACTCTAAGGCGGGTTCTTTAGGGCTCAAGTTGGCTTCAGTCCTGAATGCCAACTTGCCGTATTTCCGC
>JAFTEH010000120.1 GCA_017453745.1 Spirochaetaceae bacterium | reverse complement strand
GTTGGTAAACCGTGAGGTGTAGTCGCCGCCTGCCTGACGGTAGGCAGGTTAGGAGACGGGCGTAGCAACAAGTCCTGAGTAACAATGAAAAAAAGAATTATCACACGGACGAATCGCTACGCTGCTCGCCCTAACGGGCTCGCTTTTTTGGCTAGGTATTGTCATGTTGCTGTGTATCAGGCAAAGAATGACATCTTAATATATGGAATTTCGTAGAAATTCCGAATCCGTGTATTTATAAAATACTATCCCATACACCTAATAAAAAAATCTAACAAAGTAGTTGCGTATTTCCATTGATATGAGTATACTGAAAGGAACTATGTATACACCTATCAAAGCAAAAGTGGATTTTCCCAAACAAGAAGAAGAAATTCTCGACTTTTGGGAAAAGAATAAAGTTTTTAAAAAATCAATAGAAAATCGAGAAGGTAAAGACGAATTTGTTTTTTTTGATGGTCCTCCTTTTGCAACTGGATTACCACATTTTGGACATTTTGTTCCAGGTACAGTAAAAGATGTCATTCCACGCTATAAAACAATGAAAGGTTTCAAAGTTGAGCGCCGATTTGGCTGGGATTGTCATGGATTACCTGTTGAAAATTTAATTGAAAAAGAATTAAACCTTAATTCTAAAACCGACATTGAGCGACTCGGTGTTGCTCAGTTCAATGCTGCTTGTCGTGCGAGTGTTTTACGCTATACGAGCGAATGGGAAAAAACGGTTACAAGGCTTGGTAGATGGGTTGATTTTAAAAATGATTATAAAACGATGGACCCAGACTATATGGAAAGTATCTGGGCTGTTGTAAAACAATTATGGGATAAGGGGCTTTTGTATGAGGGCAATTATATTTTGCCTTATTGTCCGCGTTGTTCGACCGTCCTTTCTACGCATGAACTTAATTTGGGTGGATACCAACAAGACACAGACCCCGCGATTACGGTGCGCTTTAAAGTTTCTTTTGCGCTTAAAGATAGTGCCTTTGAACGCTTAGTCCAAAAACACAGTATTGACTTAACAAAAACATACTGTCTTGCTTGGACGACAACCCCGTGGACACTTCCGTCAAATTTGGGCTTGGCGGTAGGACCTGCTATACGGTATTGCTTGGTCGAAAAAGACAAGGAATATTACTTTGTAGCGGAAAGTAGGCTCCACTCTTATTTTACAGTGGAGGATAAAGCGCAAGGAAATACTGACACTGTATCTGATGAGGATTGCATTCAGCCGCTTTTTTACTGTGATGGGGCAGACCTCGTCGGTTTAGTGTATACTCCGCTTTTTCCCTATTTTTCGCATCTTTCGGTGACACAGGATGGTCGTTCTGATGGTGCAGGGCAGGGAGCATTTAGGCTTTTAACAGCCGACTATGTTTCTACAGAAGACGGCACCGGTATTGTACACCTCGCCCCTGGTTTTGGGGAAGACGATAATGCCGTTTTTAAAGGTACTGGAGTGCCTACCATTTGCCCCATTGATTCTGAATGTAAATTTACAAATGACATTCCTGAATATAAGGGGCAGTTTGTAAAAGACTGCGATAAAGCTATTATTGAACGCCTTAAAACCGAAGGAAAACTGTTTAAGCGTGACCAGATTACGCACTCATATCCGCACTGTTGGAGGTGTTCAAGCCCACTCATTTACAGGGCGGTGGGAAGTTGGTTTGTCGCAGTAGAAAAAATTAAGGATAAGCTACTCGCATCCAATGCACGCATCACTTGGCAGCCAGCTCATATAAAAGAAGGGCGTTTTGGAAAATGGCTTTTAGGTGCTCGTGATTGGGCTATTAGCCGAAATCGCTATTGGGGTAATCCTATTCCGATTTGGAAATGCCCCGATTGTGGTAAAACTATCTGTATCGGGAGTCGTGGAGAACTTGAACACCTTGCAAATGTAAAGCTCACCGACTTGCATAAAGAGTTTATTGACGATATTACTATTCCTTGTGGCTGTGGTTCGTCTATGGTACGCGTTCGAGAAGTGCTCGACTGTTGGTTTGAATCGGGCTCAATGCCCTATGCTCAATCCCATTACCCATTTGAAAATAAAGAATACTTTGAAGCCCATTTTCCTTGCGACTTTATTGCTGAAGGGATAGACCAAACACGAGGCTGGTTTTATGTTTTAGTAGTGTTGGCTGCTGCTCTTTTTGACAAACCCCCTTTTAAAAACTGTGTTGTAAATGGGCTGGTGCTCGCTTCGGACGGCCGTAAGATGTCAAAATCTTTGAGAAATTTTACAGACCCCGTTGAAGTTATCAATCAATTTGGTGCTGATGCCTTGAGATTATTTTTACTTAATTCGCAGGTCGTGAAAGCCGATGACTTAAAATTTTCGGACGATGGGGTACGCGATGTTCTTAAAGATATTTTAATTCCGTTTTGGAATAGTTATAGTTTTTTTGTTACCTATGCAAATATAGACGGCTTTGAAGGGAAGGGAGAAATGAGTGAGCAAGAGTGGAAAGATTTGCATAATCCACTTGACTTGTGGGTGCTTTCTATAACTGAAAAGTTAATTTTGGATGTGACCACTGCACTTGATGCGTATGATCTTCCATTGGCAATTAGCCCTCTTTTGCGCTTTATTGATTTACTCAATAATTGGTATATTCGACGCTCTCGTCGTCGGTTTTGGAAAAGCGATAATGATAAGGATAAAATCTCTGCATATAAAACGCTGTATACAGTACTAAAAAAAGTAATACAGGTTGCCGCTCCGATTATTCCGTTTATTACAGAAAGTATCTGGCAAAATCTTAAAACGGATGCGGATCCGATGTCGGTACATCTTGCTGATTATCCAGCGTATAATCAGGTATTTCGTGATACCGACTTAGAATTTAAGATGGAAACAGTGCAAAAAGCTATTACGCTTGGGCGCGCATTGAGAAATCAATATAATCTAAAAACAAGACAACCACTGAAGTCGGTTGAAATTGTTACTCGAAATGAGCGCGAAAAAACAGTTCTTTTAGAAATGAAAGAAAGTATTTTAGAAGAACTAAATGTCAAGGAAGTTATTTTTCATGACCATGAAGATATGCTTGTCCATTATTCGGCTAAGGCAAATTTTAGGGTGCTTGGTAAAATATTAGGATCTTCAATGAAACAGGCAGGAGCTCTTATTGAAAAACTTTCCTCCGATAACTTACAGTCCATAGTGGAGGGGAGCGAACTTACTTGTGAAGTTGACGGAAAAACATTTGTATTAAATACTGAAACGCTTATAATAAACCGTCACGAAAAGGAAAACTTTAAAGTGTTAAATGAGGGAACACTTACCGTTGCTTTAAACACGGAAGTTACAGAGGACCTTTTGCTTGAAGGAGCTGTTCGCGATCTCGTGCGTGGTATTCAAAACTTACGCAAAGAAAGCGGATTTGAAGTGAGCGACCGCATACACTTAGATGTCTGGAGCGATACTGATACTGACAAATTAGAAAAAGCATTTAAGTGCCATATAAACTTTATAATGGAAGAAACACTTTCGACACAAGCTAACTGGCATACTGAAAAGCCTACAGGTGCAGGATTTGAGGCAAGTGTTTCCGCTGAACAACGAGTGTGGAAAATAAAAATACAAAAATCAATATAGAGAGGTTTCGTATATGAAAAAAAATTATTTTATTTTTTCTTTGCTGAGTGTAGCTGCTTTATTATTTTTTGGTTGTAAAACAGTTCAAATAACCGATATTGACCCATTCGGTATTATTGGTGATAAAGCAGATGTATATGTGTTTATGCCAGTCGATGGAAATGAAGAGTTTTTGGATATTATTCTTGACCAAAAAGTTGAAAAAAGTGACTTAAAAACAGCGCTTTCCAGAACTAAAACCATTTCGGCCGGTATTTTCACCTCCGCAACGAATGTTGTAAAAAAAGATGAAACGCTTATTTGTGCAGAAGGTAACTATCCGCCGAGTTTGACAGGATTTATCTTTGATGAAAAAAATGGTTGGAAAAAATCGACTGCTGCAAATGGGGTTGCTTACTATAGCGGAGGTATCAATGCCGTATCAATCCCTAATACAAAAAACACCTTGTTAGCGCTTGCAAGTCAACCCGAAGAAACGATGTATCGTTTTTTAGAGCGCGCAAAAAATAAAACTTCTCCAGGTTTTAGCGAGGCATTTGAGCGTTTTGTAGAAAACCCAACGAAGGGAACTGTTGGTATTTTTGTGAAAAATCCAAACTTTTTGTTTGCTCGTATTTTAGGAACTGACTTGCAGTTGCCACTTCAGGGAAGCGAAATATTTTTAAAACGCCAAAAAGATGGCAGTTATACCTATGACTTTGGAATCAAAACAAGCAATGCGCTTACTGCCTTTGGGGTGAGTCTCGCTGTGCGTGCTGCACTAAATGCTGAAGTTACTTTAGACGGCAACACGGTTCAGGTAAAAAACGGCAAACTACCTAAAACACAACTAAGCGATATGCTCAAAAAACTACTCCCATAGAGTTCGTTTTATTTATAACGGGAAGTCTTTTTGGGCTTTTTTTAAAAGGCGCATTTTGTTTGAAGAGCATAAAAACTAGCATGCGTTGCGTAATAATATAATAAATCGTTTGGCAACTGAAGTTTCCGAACCAGTGTTATGATAGCCGTAGTCTATATGCGAAATGAGTACTGTCATTTTCCTGTGTGGCTATGGCTTTTTTTTACCGGCGCACTAAACTGTGTTCCTATTTCCATAAACAGAGATTTTTGCACAAACATATACCTTGACATTTAATTGTACTCTCCTACAATGGAAAGAAAAAATTGAGGTTTATAAATGAGTGTATTACCAAAATCGGAACGCTTAGATACTATTCGGCATAGTTTGGCGCATGTTATGGCAGATGCAGTGGTTAAGCTATTTCCTGGAACAAAGGTGGCTATTGGACCTTCTATTGAACATGGTTTTTATTATGATTTCCAGTTTCCGCCGACAGTTAAGTTTAGTCCTGATGATTTTGGCGCGGTCGAAAAAGAAATGCGACGCATTATCGCAAGTGGGGCTCGCTTTGAGCGCAAAGAAATAAGCCGTTCAGAAGCTTTAAACTTGTTTTCACAAGAACCTTTTAAAACAGAAATTATAGAAGACTTACCTGAAAATGCAGTCTTGAGTACATTTACATCTGGCGACTTTGTGGATCTATGTAAGGGGCCACATGTAGATTCAATGCGAGAATTAAACCCTAATAGTTTTAAGTTGCTCAAAATTGCAGGGGCTTATTGGCGTGGCGATGAACATCGTCAAATGCTCACTCGTATTTATGCAACGGGTTGGGAGCGACCTGAAGATTTAAAGGACTATTTGCACCGTCTTGAAGAAGCGGAAAAAAATGACCATCGCCGATTGGGTAAACAACTTGACTTATTTCACCTTGCAGATGAAAATCCTGGTGAAATTTTTTGGCATCCTAATGGTTGGACTATCTATCTTGAAATCCAAAAATATATGCGAAAGAGACTAAAGGAATTTGGGTATAAGGAAGTAAATACTCCGTTTGTGATGCCACAGTCTTTATGGTTGCGCTCGGGACACTGGGATAAATATAAAGAAAACATGTTTATAACCGAAAGTGAAAAGCGTTTCTTTGCTTTAAAGCCGATGAATTGTCCAGGTCATGTTGAAATATTCAAACAGGGGATAAAAAGTTATAAGGACCTGCCGCTTAGGCTTGCAGAGTTTGGTTCGTGTACGCGAAACGAGCCGTCTGGTTCCCTCCATGGTATTTTTCGGGCACGCGGTTTTGTTCAAGATGATGCTCATATTTTTTGTACCGAAGACCAAATCACGAGTGAAGTAGAGCATTTTTGTCATTTACTGAAGGTTGTGTATGAAGATTTTGGTTTCCCGAAAGATACTATTGAAGTAAAACTTTCTACGCGTCCAGAAAAACGCATAGGAAGTGATCAAACATGGGATATTGCAGAAAAAAGTTTAGGTGATGCCTGTAAAGCGGCAGGTTTTGATTTTACTATTTCGCCTGGTGAAGGCGCTTTTTATGGGCCAAAACTTGAGTTTACTCTCTTTGATTCGCTTGGGCGTGATTGGCAATGTGGAACCTTACAACTTGACTACCAACTTCCCTCACCTGAACGACTGAATGCTGAATACATAGGTGAAGATAACGAAAAACATTCGGCCGTGATGTTGCATCGGGCGGTTTTGGGTTCGCTTGAGCGTTTTATCGGTATTTTAATTGAAACCTATGCGGGTGCCTTACCGACATGGCTTTCCCCCATGCAAGTAGTTGTCATTCCTGTAGCGCCTACCTTTAACGAATATGCTCAAACAGTAGCCGATACTTTAGGACTTTTGGGGGTCCGTGTGCATGCCGATGTCAGCACCGAGCGAATGAATGCAAAAATTCGCCTGTGGCAAGAGCAAAAAGTGCCTTACCAGCTTATCGTTGGGCAGCAAGAAGCAGAAACCAACTCTGTTTCGGTTCGTATACGAAAAGAACGCGACCAAAAAAAGATGAGTACCAAAGATTTTAGTACCTATATATGTGACAAAATAAACACAAGAGCCATACAGTTATAAGTTGTTGAATAAAGCGCATAAAAGCAGCGTGGGGCAATGCCTCGTGTATTAGGCTTAGGCTATTAAAAAAATGCAAGTTAACATACGCCCTAAGGGAAACTGTGTGTGTTAAACCTCTGTTTAACACGCATCTTTTTCTCAAAAATAAAAAAAAGGACTAGACATAAATAGGCGAATATGCTATGATACTATACCTTTTTTACTGAAATAGGAGAATAGCTATGAAAAAACTTGGAATTATTGCGCTTTTGAGTATGCTTTGCTTTGGTTTAGCAGCCGATATAACAGAATCAGATTTATATTATGTAAATGTGAAGGTTATTCGTGCTTTTACGCATTCAAAGGGCTACTATGTCATCTATCGAACCTCTGGCTTAGAAACAGCAGAAGCCTTTATCCCATACACCTGGTTTAAGCCTGGCGATAAACGGGCAATACTGAAAAAGGCTTCTGGACGAATTGACCCCTATTTGAGTCTGTATACAAAGAATGGTGAATTTGACCATATTTGTGTCGTTTTACCTGTTGATAATCCTAAGGCTCCTGTTTGGGGTACATTAAGAGACCCTGCTCGGTATGACTCCCAGTTTGATATTGAGAGCATCAGTTTTGAATATTAAGCTTGAAACTAGGTTTTTATACTGTTGAACTATATTAAGATGGATTTTTCAATGATGGGTGTTTCCACTCCCAACGAAACACAGGTGGGTAGTCTTATGTGTGAAGATATTCCCTTACCCTGTGTATCTCAGCAGGTGCTGGATTTTTTATCGCATTATGATTCGTATATAATAATAGGGCATAGGGAGCCCGATGGCGATTGTGTTTGTAGTTGTCTTGCCTTATCTTCATTTTTAAAGCGTCATGGTAAAAAAGTTTTTTTGTTAAGTGCTGGACCATTTGCAAAAACTGAAGTGGTGCCCTATCAATCGCTTTTTACTGATGAACTTCCTGATGTGGATAAAAGTAGTACAGGCTTAGTTGTTTTGGATTGCGCTGGAATTGACCGTGTCGGAAAATCGCTTTCTCCTCTTTTGGTTGGTTTTCCGACAACCATTATTGATCATCATGCTACAAATGCAGCAACTGACGATAGTCAAAGTAACTTAATACTTAAAAATTCTCCTTCGACTACTTATTTGGTGCAATCGATTATTGAAGCTGTTGATGGTTCTGTTTCTAAGGAAGAAGCGCACTTACTTTTTTTGGGGCTCGCATGTGATACCGGTTTTTTTAGACATCTTGATGGTCGAAGTGCAAATGTGTTTTTAGCGGCTTCTCGGCTAATTGCTGCTGGGGCAAATCCAAAAAAAGTTTTTGCCGAAATGAATGGTGGTAAGTCAATAGCATCTCGTCTTATATTATCGCGAATTTTGTCAAGAATGCAAACCTTCTATGATGGGCGTCTTGTTGTGTCATACGAAACATACGACGATGTACAGGAATTTGGTACATATTCACGGGATTCCGACACGACATACATGGTTATTCAAAGTATTGCAAATGTTGAAGCTATTGTTTTATTGCGCCAGGAATCAATGACTCATTGTTCTATTGGTTTTCGATCGCTTGACCGTATTGATGTGAGTCGGGTTGCTAAAGAGTTTGGTGGTGGTGGACATATTCAGGCTAGTGGGGCTTATAAAGAAGGCACTGTCCAAGAACTCATTCCACTTATTGTAAAAGCATTTGATTCTGATTTTATGTAGTAATACGGCAATCTTGCTCTTATCATGTTGAGTTGACTTTGACCTACCTTTTTTGTACACTGTATGAAGTTTGATTGCTTTTGAGGTTTATAATTTCTATGAATTTAGTTGATATGTCGGTAACCGATTTTACACTTGAAACGGCATCTTCTTCCCCTGCGCCGGGTGGTGGTTCAGTTTCTGCCCTTGTTGGAAGTTTAGCGAGTAGTTTAGGTCAGATGGTACTGGAATTGACTGTTGGTAAAAAGGCCTTTTTGAATCTGCCTGAAATGCGACAACAGCGTTTATGTGAAATACAAACTGAGTTAGCACAACTGCGCCTTGAACTTTTAAAATGTGTTGATGAAGATACAAAGGCGTTTAATGGGTTTATGGCAGCCCTTTCATTACCAAAGGGAACTGATGAAGAAAAAGAACTTCGCTACAAAGCGATGCAAGAAGCAACTGTCAAGGCTATTGATGTGCCATATAAAACGGCTTGTCTATGTTGTCAAGTGTTGCAGTTTTTGCTTGATATTGTAGATGATGGAAACAAAAACGCAATTTCGGATTTAGGGGTTGCTGCTCTTATGGCAAGAAGTGCAGGGCTTGGGGCGCTATTCAATGTGCGGATCAATCTTTTGGGACTTGACAATTTGCAGGCAAAGCAAAAGCATGTAGATGAATGTGATGAACTAGAACAACAAATAACGAAGCAGGAACTTGCTGTTCTAAATTGTGTCCGTGAAAAACTATATTAAATGCTGACAGTGGAAACTTATAACGAATGACAGGATGCTTGTTTAGCATTCATTGCTCGTTATAAAAAACAAGCAACTAAAATATAGTTTTTGAAGAACGATAAGGTGTTATTTTGAAAATTATTGTAAAATTGAGCATCAGTTTTTTTGTGTCTATTGTACTTATTGCTTTTTTGTTTTTTTCTCCGAAGACACAGTTGCAAACTGATTTTGAAGCAAAGGTATATCGTTTTGCTGCAAAACAAACGCTGAACGAAAAACTTCATGAGTTTGAGCGTTTTGTGTCTAGTCGTTTCAGCGAAATACAATTACGAATGAACGATGCTCTTTCGTTTTATCGCTTCCAACTTCTTGAAACGCCTAAAGTTGCGTATCCCACTACCAACACTACAGATACTGATAACTTGACAGAAAGCATGACAAATGTGAGTATGGGGAATGAAAATAATCCTTCATTAGCCTCTATTTATCAAACTTTTTTATCATATAACGCTGATATTTATGGTTTTGTTGTGTACGACTATGAAAAGCGTTCAGTTTTACATTCTTACTTTAATAGTCTTGCTTTTTCACAGAAAGCTTTAACACAGATTGATGAGCAGCCTGATTTAGTTTTTGAAGCTGCGATGAATAATGTGGTGTTGCATTTTGATACGCTTGAAAGTTTGGTCTTTTTTTCCGAGCATTTTAATGCATCACAGACAATGATTTTTTTTATTTCACCTGATTTTGCTTTTTCGCTTACAGATGACTATGAGCCTATGATCGTGAGTGATTCCTCTCGCTTCCTCGGTTTTCTGCAAGTATGGCCTAAACGACATACGCAAACAACAGACTTTTTGGCTATTGCTAAAGCGTTTTGGAATGATGGCGAAACACAGCAGGGAATTTTGCAAGATAAGACAACGGAATATTTTGCCTTCGACACATGTTCTATTGGAAATATTGGCGTTTTTATAACGACTAACACTTTTCATTTGACGCTATGGCAAAAGGTTGTTTTTTATGCTTTGTTGTTTATCGCTTTTTCGTTTTTTGTTTTTGTTTTGCTTCATATACCAAGTGATGGTGTATATTTTTCCGAATCCGAGATTGAAGATTTAACTTTGAAAATATTACGAGAATGTTTTATCGATAAAAATACTCCTGATACAGTACGGATTTTAATGGAAAAAGATGCATATAAGCAATATGTATTAAAAAATATAAAACGCATTTTTGGAAAACGCTTTTCTAAAAAACACTCCACTGAAATCGAACAAAAAATTGAATCGCTGTGGAAAAATATTTTTGATTTTAAGATTAAACTTACAAATGAAAAACTTTTTTTTAACGAGCAAGATACATTACCAGTTATTGAAATATATGAGCCTCAGTTACTTGACACGGATGAACCTGAAATATGTGAACCAGAATATCTTGACAAAAAAGGAGATGATATAGATGAGCCTACAATACATACTAAGATACAAAGCACCTATGACCCGAAAAAAAGTTTTTTATCGCGCGCACAAGTATGGCGACAGGGTATAAAAGCGGATACTGACGCAGAATACGCAATACCTATTTTTCTCGGTGAACTTCCTCAATATACACCATATATGTTTTCACAAAACACTACGACACATGCTGATGGTGAGTATGCTACTATTGTCCAAAATGCAGATGGGCTTTTTGTTATTTCTGATTCAAAGCCTATAGTAAAAAAAGACCTACACTTTGAGCGCTTAGTCGAAGAGGTTTTAAAACGGTAACCTCGTTCTCTTTTTTTTATAAACAGTGTTCGCCTATAAGAACTCGTACATGTACATTTCGTTTAAGTGTCATGTCTTGTATACCTCATAAGATTACGCAGAGGAATGAAAATCAATTTTTATAGAAACTTCCAATGTTTCCATAGCATGTGGTGGACTACCGTCATACAGGAAACAAGGCAATGGCGCTTGGCTTTTGTTTGTAAACAACAGATTGCTTCGGGCATTTACACGCCCTCGCAATGACGAGGGCAGTACAGAACTATTTGCTTATAAAAATTGATTTCTGTGATGCAGAGGTCTGCAAGCAACATCTTAGTTTTTGTCAGTTACAATAAGGGTTTTCGGTACTCGGATATACTGAAAACCTAAAAAGTCGCAGTTAATTACTCGGATTGTTCCTTTGAGATTTTTTGGTACTTGCATGACAGCGAATGAAGCAAGTCCATTATTTTTGGAGGTGCAGTTTTCAAAAGTTATATCTATGGTCGTTTCATCTGCCTTTGTTTCACTTAAGTATATTAAAATCCCAGAACCCTTATTGTATCGAAAAGTGCAGTTGCGCACGAGCACATTTTTAAAACCGACCTTACTACTGACTGGTTCAAAATCAATACCGGCACGAGGGGCTGTTCCATTAGTCGCAAAAATAGAACAACCTTCAATGGTAAGGGTATCCGCTGCGATAACGCTAATTCCTTGGCGGTAATTATCCTCGATAGTGAGGTTGAGTAATGAAACATTTTTGTTGACCCCGTAGTTGCGGTCATCTTCTAAAATGATAGCATCACCACCAGAACTCAATAGCCTAAATCCCTCGATAGTAAGGTTTGTATTTCTGTAAAGGCAAAAAATATGTCGCCATTCGCTGAACTTGTAATCGGATTTGGTATAGTCCTTTTTACGCATTCGCAAGGTCGCCCCGTAACCAGAAAAGGTAATGTTTTTGCAATCAAACACATCAAACAGTGAATCGTTGATTCCGTGAAACTCATTTTTTTTTGCAAGTATTTCCACACCAATTTCAAATATAAAGTGTTTGTTTTCCATATTCTTGACACTTAGTGGCCGCACGATATAGGGGCGACCATCTGGGTGTGGCGGTATACGAATTTCAGTTTGATTTTGGTCTAGCAGGGACTGTATAAATTCAGTATCATCAAATTCAACTGTTGCGTATATATCTGAAAAGTCCATACTTTTACACGCAAAAAAAGTACAGCAAAAAATACAACAAACGATGAGATAAAAAAATTTTTTTTTCATTTTATAAAAGTATTCCTTATTATGGGCACTTCTAAAAACTCAAAATTTAAAAGTTTTTAGAAGTTCCCGTATATAACCGTTATAGATACAAAACTTTTTTTGCGCCTTGTATACTGATGCCGAATAGCTTTTCGATTTTGTCAATACTATAGTGCGCACCAGTAGCATTATTGTATGCGTCGATAAGTTGTTGCTTTTCGGTTTCATTTTCGTCATATAGAGCACAAGCAGCAGCATACCGATAATTCCCTGCCGCAAGTATTTGTTCAAATGTTTTGCCTCGCAAGGCGGTAACTTCGGTTTTGCTTGCGATAGCGGTTTCCCCATCATATCCTATTGTTGCGATAAAATCGTCGCGTTTTATTTTTTTGCTCATAGCGTCCTCAATACATTATTTGACTATTTTAAAATTATCTTTTGGGGCTCCACATACTGGACAATACCAGTTATGGGGAAGTTCTTCAAATGGCGTTCCATTTACAATATTAGCTTCTTTGTCGCCAAGTACTGGGTCGTATACATACCCACATAAATCACATACATATTTTTGCATATTATCCTCGTGCGAGTAAAAGGTGCGAAGTAAAACTTCACCGTGCAATTTTACTTTTTTTTTATTTTTTGTAAAGCCATTTGAAGTTGGTCTTAGGGAAATCAATTTTTGCAGAGATTGTGTTTCTGCACTCTAATACTAAGGGAAAAGACACCCTTTTGACCGAGCAAAAGGGTTTCCTTTCCCTTAGGAACCCTTTCCTTCCTAAAACGCGGCTTAGGGGTTCCCCCTAAGAACCCCATTTTTTCGCCTTGCATTAAGTCCGTGTGCAAGCAAGGC
>JAFTEH010000119.1 GCA_017453745.1 Spirochaetaceae bacterium | reverse complement strand
TCGCTAGCGTACATCCAGAGCCAGGATCAAACTCTTCGTTGTAAAATAAATTATTCGTCCTCGCTCATATAAACTTATTACCTTTTTCAGGAATTTTCAGAGTCATAAAAAAAAACATTATTACACTCTATATATGTAATAACCCTTTCTTGTACTACATCTATTCTCTTTGCTTCAACATTTCAATCTTCACTCGAAAAATTCTTAACAAATTCCTCTTTTTTGTGCTATAAAACATATTTTCTACGTCTTTTAGCGAAATCGGGTGCAAAGATACAACTTTTATTTTTAATTTCCAAATTTTTTTGAAAATTTTTTGAAAATTTTTATTTCTTAGCAGTTCTTAACGCTTTTTACCATGTTTTGCAACATTTACTAAAAGCTACCACAATATCTGCTTCCTTAAAGAAGTACCTCTTTCAACACCCTGTCAATCTCCTTTCCCACTCTCTAACAACAACCGCCTTTCCCTAAACAATTGCCGTTATTTTCAAACGGGAATGCAAAGATACAACCTTTTTTTTAATTTTCCAAATTTTTTTCAAAGTTTTTTTAACTTTTTTGATTTTTGTAGTATTTCTATGTTTTTTTATTCCTTAAATAAGGGGAGTTTTTGGACAAACTCGTTCAAAAGAATGAAACAAATGTTTGAATAAAGAAAGAAATTCTTTTGTATTTGACAGAAATAAGCAACTAAAACTCTGTCAATAACTAAATAAAGTGTCATAGATTTGAGAAATTTAGTATGAAACAATTACTCCGAAGGAGATTTCGATGAATAAAAAAGAGGCGTAAGTGTCATTTTGCAGGCTGGAATATACTCTCAAGCCCGATAAATACTATGTTTGATAAGGTTTCTAACGTTTCAGAGGAAAAATCGACGAATGAAAATGCTCTAAGCGTCATTTTGCAGGCTGATTTTTTACTATCAATTTGGTTGCTTAAAAATATCTTCGTAACTTTGCAGTGCAGTTCAAAACATAGCAGGCTCACGGGGGGCCAAAAGAACTTTGCTCGAATGGGGTGTCATTGCTAGGGAGCAACCTGTGAGGGATAGGACTGTGAAACAATGACGCAAATCAATGCGATGCAGCAGTGGGTTCAGGCTCACTGCTGTTTGGATTTGCAGATTTGTTTTCCAATGCCCGGAAAAACAGCGTAGCGCATTTATGAATCGCTTGCGATTCAGTTCTGACATTCCACTATGTGTGTTCAAAATCTTCTTCAAATCTGTAAATTTTCCCCAAATCTTGTTATTCGTATTTGGCATACCAGTGCAACAATCATCTTGATATGTAAACAAATACGGCAAATAGAAGTATATGCTATGCATCGCTGTACGCAATAGACGGTGGGTATAATGGTTCTTACCTGTCCGTTATGATTCGCTGCGCTTATTGATGACCTCACTATATGTCTGTTCCCACTCATCGTATGACTCAATGAAGTCGCCCTTTGATATCTTATTGAGTCACATCATCAAAACCTCCAAGGCGATAGCTGCCTTATGTTTAGGATTTTTCGTAAGATAACGAAACACTATTTGCTTCATGTGGTAATGGCACATCTGCACCTTATATTCTGCAAACATTGCAAATAAGTCGCGCTTACCATCTATAATAATGCCCTTGATATCATATCCGCTATCTCGAATCGTTTGGATTGCCAACTCATAATCAGAGTTCTTTTCTGCTTGCACAAAAGCCACATACAAAGGTCTACTACTTGCATCATCTAATGCTAATAATACACCCCAATTGTGTCCCCAATAGGTCACATCTAAATGCACAAAACCACTCATCCCCACGAGGGGGGGCTGTTGCCATCGGGCATCTATCTTCTTTAATCTACGACTTATGGTTGAACGACTAACTCCAATGGTCGTAGCTATCTCTAAAGCTGTCTGCTTTTGTTCTTGATAGAGGTGCCATAAGTGCTCATCAGAGAGTTTTTCACCTGCACGGAACTGACATCCGCATGCTTGACATTTGTACAACTGTACACCATTTCTTGTGCCGTTTCGCTTAGTTATGGGCGAACCACAATAAGGACATTTCTTCTTATTCATTATGACTAATTTTAGGTTTTCAATTCCATCAAGTGGTGATCGACGAGTTTGCACGGCACGGCTGGTTCTGTCAGGACATCTATATCGGCAAACCTATGCGACACGAACAAAAATACCTGCTCGTCAATCAATGTCTTGCCGGTAACGGCAAAGTCTTTCCCCGTATCAACCGTGAAACCAACGAAGACCTTTTGCTCGCACTGCAAACGGCGGGGACTGTCCGTTCATCACGCGGCTTCCGTAAATATAAAGCCGGTGAGAAACTCGCTGAAAACGAAGAAAACCTACTTGAGCACCGTACTGACGGCACCGATGCCTTCGACACACTGCTTATCGGAGCGGAAAGTTTCCCCGTCTCTAATTTCTCACCCATCCTTACATCGGGAATAAGTTAACCACATTTTTATCGCGGTCGCCCCGCCCCGCCATCCTCATGCTGAACTTGTTTCAGCATCTCCCCCCTGAATTTATTTGCAATAAATATCCGCAAATCTGTGGGAAATAATCAAGAAAAAAATTAAAAAAAATTTGGAGAATAAGAAAAAAAGTTGTATTTTTGCAACGGAAAGGTCAAAAATAGTGGTTTTTGTACAGTTTATAGCGATTTTTGCTACTTATTGTTCTTTCATACTATATTCGTCTCGCAAACATTTATTGCAGCCCTGCCACGGAACCAATGCCGTTGTATTATGGCAGCCCCGCCAAGGAACCCGGCAATATTCATTAAGACGAAGCCTTTCAGAAAATATGTTCTTTGACATGATGACTGAAAGGCTTTTTTATTTACCGCGTATATATTATTTTTATCATATCAAACCTACGATTGTATGATTTTATACCATAATTATACGGTTTTATACCTGTATTTGTACGGTTTTTACCTACGATATACGATATTTTCCTACGATTGTACGGTTTTAATGGAATAAAGGTCTGTCGCTTTTTGGTTACAGACTTTTATTTTTGCCTAATGGTGTAATGGTAGCACTACAGATTCTGGTTCTGTCTGTCTGGGTTCGAGTCCTGGTTAGGCAACAAAAGCGATAAATGGAGTGCTTTGCTTGTACCGCGGTCGCCTCGCCCGCACAAATGCCCGCAAAATCGCCCGCAAAATCTCGCTGGTAAAAAATCTTAATTTTTGGCAATCAAATCTTAAAAATTGCGCGTCCATGTCCCACCCCCACCCCCGCCCCTCCCATCCCTGAGGGGAGAAAGTTAGTATTTTTTTTGCCGGCTCTTGTTAGTCTTGTTGTCAGCGTTTCAACTTCCCACAGTGCAACAGCCCTTTTGCCGCAATGACGGATTTGGGCGGGAGAAGAATTTTTCCGTACTTTTTTGGCCGTGATGATGGGTTGACCGTGAGGATGGGTTGTTTTTTTTGCCGTGATGATGGAATAGGTAGACATGAAGGACTTAAAATCCTTTGGCTATTCAAAAGCCGTGTGGGTTCAAGTCCCACTCACGGTACTATGAATAATTAGAAGGTTCAAGTCCCACTCGCGGTACTAT
>JAFTEH010000118.1 GCA_017453745.1 Spirochaetaceae bacterium | reverse complement strand
GTATACACGATGTATACGGGGCATAAGTGCGAGAATTAAAAACATAATATGTTTTTAATTCTCGGCCACTTTGAAAAAACAAGGATGTTTTTTCAAAGTGCATTTGCTTCGAACAAAAGTGTGTCCCTTTCCCTTAGTATTAGGGTACAGGGAAAACACTCTATGCGAAAGAATTATCACTTAAGGCTTTGCAAAAATCTATACGCTATATCGTGCACGGCTTGTTGGCGTTTCAAACACATCAACAGCGACAAGCGGACAATCGGGGAGTATTTCTTTTATGCCGTTAAAGATGTACACTGCAATTTTTTCAGCGCTCGGGTCTTCTCCAAAAAACGGAATTTCGTTTAAATGCCTATGGTCGAGTTGCTCGCACACTTGGCGGAGAGCTTTTTTAAACACCGTAAAATCTAAAAGCATATTACCTTCGTTTAAGGTTTCGCCCCTCGCATGCGCAAAAACCTGATAGTTATGCCCATGTAAACGCTCGCACTTTCCGTGGTAATGGGTTAAAAAATGGGAAGCGGAAAATTCGGCTTCGACTCGTACTTCAAACATTACTTGCGCATTGTACTGAAACTTTATTTTAAATCAATGTTGACGGAAAAGTTTGTCGTATCAGGCAGCCCTCATCCACCCCATAAAAAGAGCGTAGAGAGCATGGCAAAAAGAGCAGAACGCAGAGCGGTGTACTCATACAAGTAAATATGCAACTTTTGGATAAAAAATCGGTCGTATAGTATATGAACAAATGCGCAGAAAAAAAACGAACGGAAACAAATCAGGGGAGCGAAAAAAGATATTCGACAGGCGAAGAAATTGCTCATGCAGTAAGTCATGGAATAGGGGCGGGACTTTCGATTGTGGCATTGGTCTTGCTTTCGATTAAGGCGGGATGGCGAGCGGACATCGTTACCACTTCGTATGTCATTTTTGGGGTGTCACTTTTTATCTTATACCTTTTTTCGACACTGTATCACGCATTGCCCCTTGCCGCAAAAACCGTTTTTGGCATTTTTGACCATTGTTCCATTTTTATATTGATCGCAGGAACCTACACCCCCTACTGTTTAAGCATTATAAAAGGGGCTTTCGGCTGGACTATTTTTGGGATAATATGGGGCTTGGCGGTATTGGGCATCGTTCTTTATGCTATCTTCGGCAAAAAGATGAAAATTATATCGGTCTTTATGTACATTATTATGGGCTGGCTCGTTATTTTTGCAACAAAACGCCTGCACTCCTGCATTAGCGCCACTTCTTTTAGGCTACTACTCGCGGGAGGGCTTGCTTACACTGTCGGGTGCATTTTCTACGCTTTAAAAAAGGTTAAATGGATGCATGCGCTTTGGCATATTTTTGTGTTAGCAGGAAGCATGTTACACTTTTTTTCTGTGTATCTGTACTAAAGGGTACTTCTCAAATGAATGCTCCGTCCAACTTAACAAAAACTTGACAAAAATAGGTGGTGGTAAAAGGGTCGGATGAGGGATACCGAAAGTGTAACAAAACCTCTATACTCCTTCGGAACTATTCCCATACCCAAAAGGATGCGCATAGTGGACTAATCCGTCATCGCGAGGGGTGGAACTCCCTATTCAGCAGAACCGAAAAGTTTTTCGTATAGACTATTTATGTCGTCCTTAGAAAAATAGCTTATTTCGATAACCCCTTGCTTTTCAGTTCCCCGAATAACAACCTTTGTTCCTAGTTTTTCGAGTAATCGTTGTTGCATGTCAACCAAACTTGACGGAACGGTTTTAGGTGCCGTTTTGCTAGTGGGCGTATGTTTTTTTTGACTTTGTAAACCTTTGTTTAAGTTTGCCGCTAGAGCCTCTGCGTTTCTCACCGAAAGCCCCTCGTTCATAATCGCATCAAACAAGGTTTGCTGGTCGCTCGGAGTCAACACCGAAAGAATAGTACGCGCATGTCCAGAACTGAGTTTGTTTTGTTCGAGGGCTTCTATAGCGTATGGGGGAAGTTGCAACAGCCGCAACATATTGGCAACGGTTGGTCGACTCTTACCTATTTTTTTTGCCAGTTCTTCCTGACTTAAATCGTACATCGTCAATAGCTTTTTATATGCTTGTGCTTCTTCGACGGGGTTTAAGTTTTCACGCTGGATATTTTCGATAAGTGCAAGTTCAAGGTTTTGTTTTGCGTCAATATGAGTGAGCAAAACAGGTATTTCAGAAAGCCCTGCTAAAATAGAAGCCCGCGTACGCCGCTCCCCAGCAATAATCACATAATGACCATCTTCGGTTACCGTTGCAACCACAGGCTGTAAAACACCATGCTCTTTTAACGAAACAGCTAATTCCTGTAATGCTTGTTCATCAAAGATTGTTCGTGGCTGAAAAGGGTTGGACTCAAGTTTTTTAGGGTCTAGGCGTATAAGCCTTGTTCCGTCAGTTTGTATTGCAGCCTCTATTTCGTTACTTGCCGAAACACGAAAATCCTCACCTGCTTTACGATTTGGGGTTCCGCTTTCTGTTACATTTTTCGTTGTTTCCATCTCACCCGTAGGCATGCCATCTTCAAGTGGGGCATTTTTTAATTCCGTTTCGGAATACTGGGTTCCGAGCAAAGCATCAAGACCACGCCCTAATTTTTTTTTAGCCATTTTCCAAAATCTCCAAAGCAAGTTTATGGTAACTTTTTGCACCTGTAGACTGTGCATCGTATTCACTAATAGGTAAGCCGTGCGAAGGCGCTTCCGAAAGTTTTACATTCCGCGGGATAATTGTTTTGAACACCTTGTCCTTAAAGTAGGCTATTACTTGTTGCACAACTTCCTGAGCGAGTCGTGTCCTCGAATCGTACATAGTAAAAAAAATACCACCAAGTTTTAGTTCTGTGTTTAAGTGTTGTTGTATTCTCGAAATTGTTTCAAGCAACAGGGAAAGACCTTCAAGTGCAAAGTATTCACACTGAAGAGGCACTAACACCGAAGATGCACAGACAAGCCCATTTATTGTCAATATGCCCAACGAGGGGGGACAGTCAATCAAAATATAATCATATACATCATTAATGGGGGCAAGACGATCTTTCAAAAAAAACTCACGATTTTCTATATCTGCTAACTCTACCGCTGCCCCCGAAAGATCGATACTTGCTGGAATCACATGTAAGTTCGGCACAATAGTCTTGTAAGTTACTTCTTCTACACTTGCTTTTTCGCTTATTAAGTCGTAGACGGTTTTTGCCGGTTTTCGTACACCAAGCCCCGATGACAAATTTCCCTGTGGGTCAAAGTCTACCAAAAGAGTGCGTTTTCCTTCTAAGGCAAAATAAGTCCCAATGTTAACTGCCGAAGTGGTTTTTCCGACACCACCCTTTTGATTTACAAACACATATATTTTTGCCATCATTACACTTCCTTACGCTACAATCATTTAAAACACCAACCTCGCTGGCATCGGTTCCCATAAGGTACCGCAGTCGGCTTGCCCCTATTCCAAAGTAGTAAACATCGGGATATGTAAGCCGCCACACGAATCAATAAACAGAAGATATACGCACAACTAAAAAATTTTAAAAGTCTTTAGACTTGCGTACATCTATCGTGCGTAGTATACACATTTTTAAAAAAAGAAAAAGGGCTTTAGTCATTGACTTTTAGCTTTTAGTTTTACATACTAAGAGCATCTCTAAAAACCTATATAATTATTACTTTTAGAGATTGTTGTGTATGGAATGAAACAAATGTCAGATGTAATACGAAAAATCAATCTTAACGAAAAAGAAATTATACTCGTTGGAACTGCTCACATTTCACCTGAAAGCATTGCCGAAGTCGAACATATTATTCGCACCGAAATGCCAGACTGTATCTGCGTAGAATTGGATGAAGGTCGATATAAATCAATCACCGAAAAAAGTACATGGGAATCGCTCGACATAATAAAGGTGCTCAAAGAAAAAAAAGGCTTTTTACTGTTAGCAAACCTTGTCCTTTCATCTTTTCAAAAAAAGATGGGTACTTCGGTCGGTGTACAGCCAGGCGATGAGATGAAGCAAGCGATTATGGTTGCAAAAGAACTTAATATCCCGACCGTGATGGCAGACCGCCCTATTCAAGTTACGCTACGACGGGCCTGGTCGCAAAATGGCATTTCTGGAAAGTCTAAAATACTTTCAGCCCTACTCGGTTCGGCTTTTTCAAAAGAGCGCATTAGTGCTGAAGAAATTGAACACTTAAAAGAAAAAAGCGAAATGGATGCAATGCTTGAAGAAGTAGCGCGAGAAATGCCTGAGGTAAAAGAAGTGCTTATTGATGAACGAGATAGATGGCTCGGCACACATATTTGGCAGGCGCAAGGCAAAAAAATACTTGCTGTACTTGGGGCGGGACATCTCAACGGTGCCGAAAAACACATCCGAGCACTTGAAGCAGGCGAAGCGGAAACTTCCCTAGAAGCAATATCATCTGTTCCAGAAAAGAAAACTTCCCAAAAACTTGCAAGCATTGTATTCCCGCTCGCCCTTATTGCACTCATTATTGCACCACTTTTTTTGACGGGGAGCAAAGAAAAAATTATACACAACCTCGTAACATGGGTTATTTGGAATGGTGGCCTTGCGGCACTCGGCACATTACTCGCATGGGGAAATATTTTAAGTATTTTGACAGCCTTTGTGTGCGCCCCTCTTGCTACCCTCCATCCGCTTATTGGCATTGGACTTTTTACCGCAATCACGCAAGCGACCGTACGCAAACCACAAGTACGCGATATGATGAACATAACTGACGATGTTACCACGCTCAAAGGCTGGTACACAAACCGCATCGCAAAAGTTTTGCTCGTTTTTTTCCTTTCGAGTATCGGGGCGGTTATCGGAAACCTTGTCGCAATTCCAAATTTGATTGCAAGTCTTTTCAAATAAACAAAACCGTAATGACTGATTCCCTCCGCACGAATCACGGGTACTCCTAAAAAGAATATCCGATGTCTAAAGTTTTGAAATTACAAGGCTTCAAATATCGTATTTTCAAATCAGAATATTCTCGGCAATCTCGAAAGCTCACTTTTGCTATTTTCGAGATTGTCACTTACGGACACCTTAAAAACTATGACAGGGTATCGAAACCCCGAGATGCGTTTTAGCGATGCCCTTACCTTTAATATGTTCATATTCTATTTAATACTCTAATAGTAGAAAAATTTTTATCTAATAGATATTTGTAAAGTATTACCATTGGTTTTAGACTATTCAACTATGAGTGAAGATTCAGTTTTTGCAAAACTTTTAGCCTATAATGTAAAAAGATTGCGTGGATTACATAAAATGTCGCAACTTGAACTTTCGGTGCGCACAGACTTGTCAATTTCATTTATAAATAGTATTGAAAACCAGCAAAAGTGGGTTTCTCCTCAAACCTTGCAGAAACTTGCTTGCGCACTAAAAGCCGAGCCACACGAACTTTTCTTTCCTATTGAGCAAAGTGAACCGACCTTGCATCTTGCAGAAACACATAAACACCTCGTCGAAGAACTCCGCGACATTTTAGAAACATACGGTTCACAATAGGTGCCTTACTCAAACAAGTTGCCCTAATTGCTCCTTAATAAATTCACTTTTTTCTTTTAATCCAATGCTTCCTGTCTGTAATAGTATTCTATTAGGGCGCTGTGCGTCAAGTGAAATTTTTCCGGCCGACTGTCTTATTGCCTTCAAAAGTTTATCTATCGAAATGTGTGTCACTTGGGCAAATTCAATAGCACAAGTTCCCGAATGTTCTTTCAAACTGGTAATACAGAGTTTTTTACAGAGTATTTTTATTTCTGCAAGGGCTAGTAAACTTTCTACTTCGGCAGGGGCTGTTCCGAAACGGTCTAAAAGCGTCGACACTAAATGGTCAAAATCGGCATCTGTACGAACACCAGCAATTTTTTTATATATTTCCATCTTTGTATCTTCAGCCGTAATGTAAGAGTCGGGGATAAAACCTGAATATTCCAGTTCAACAAGGGGTTCCATTTCGGGAACATAGTTTTCATTTTCAAGTTCACGCACAGCCGTATCTAAAAGATGTAGATACATGTCAAAGCCAATGGAGTATATATTTCCCGATTGCTGCCTTCCAAGCAGATTCCCAACTCCACGAATTTCCATATCCTTCATCGCAATTTTAAACCCTGAACCAAGTTCTGTAAAATCTGAAATTGTTTGCAATCGCTTGACACTTATTTCTGAAAGCACCTTGCCTTTGGGGTACATCAAATACGCATACGCATTTTTGTCAGAACGCCCAACGCGCCCCCGTAGCTGATACAGTTGTGAAACGCCGTACATATCAGCCCTGTCAATGATAATTGTATTCGCATTGGGAATATCAATTCCATTTTCGATAATAGTGGTAGAAATAAGCACATGAAAACCACCAGCATTAAATCGTGTAAAGATTTCTTCAATTTCATCACCACTCATCTGTCCATGTGCTACAATAAAAAGCACTTCTGGCATTGCTTTTTGAAGCATAAACTGAATTTCTTCAAGGCTTTCAATTCGGTTATGTAAATAAAATACTTGTCCTCCTCGTTCAATTTCAGTTCTTATCGCCTTGCATACTAAATCCATATTCCATTCATGTATAGAGGTTTCTACGGGTTTACGATTTTGTGGTGGTGTTGTTATCAAACTCATTTTTCGTATTTTTAAAAGCGACATGTGCAAGGTGCGTGGTATCGGAGTAGCACTCATACTTAAAACATCTACATTATTCCGCATATTTTTAAGGCGCTCTTTATCTTTAACTCCAAAGCGTTGCTCCTCGTCAATAACCAAAAGCCCCAAATCCTTAAAGACAACATCCTTTTGTATAATGCGATGCGTACCGACAACAATATCAACTTCCCCATTGGCAAGCCGTTGTAAAACTTTTTTTTGCTCCATCTTTGTCAAAAATCTTGACAAGCGTTCTATTTTAATGGGGAAGTTTTTAAACCGCTCCAGCAATGTTTGATAATGTTGTTCTGCCAGTACGGTTGTCGGTGCCAAAAATGCGGTTTGCTTTCCCGCCATACTAGCCTTAAAACAGGCACGCATCGCCACTTCGGTTTTTCCGTAACCGACATCCCCACAAATCAACCTATCCATAGGTTCATCGCTTTCCATGTCAGCTTTTACTTCAGCTATGCAGGTAAGTTGGTCTTCGGTTTCTTCGTAGGGGAAAGCCGCTTCAAAAGCTATTTGCCACTCATCGTCAGGTGGAAACGAAAAGCCTGTAGCAAGTTTTCGCTTTGAATACAAGGTCAACAGTTTACCAGCCAAGTCTTCAACAGACTTTTTTACTTTGTTCTTCCGCACTTCCCATGCTTTAGAACCGATAGTGTCAAGTCTAGGAGGCTTTCCCTCATTTCCGAGATACTTTTGCACGAGGTCTGCTTGTTCTATCGGGATAAAAACTTGCTGCTCATTTGCGTACAACAATTCAATATAATCGCGCTCACTTCCCATAGTACTCACGCGCTCAATACCACGAAATTGCCCTATCCCATAGTTGACATGCACAACATAATCCCCAACAGACAAGTCGATAAACACATCTATCACAGAACTTTGTGCCTGCTTGACAGAATGTGGAATCCTACGACGCCTACCAAAAATTTCATGTTCGTTTATAACGAGTATTTTTAAGTCTGGTATTGAAAAACCTGACGAAAGACTGTATGGTAAAATGTCAAGTGTAAAGTCTTGTAAAAAACTTTTTATCCTCAATGATTGGTTTTCACTTTCTGCAAAAATATACACTTTCCATCCATCGTCAAGGAGCGAAGTCAAGGTTTCTTTTAAATACATAATATTACCAAAAAAACTTTTTGGACTATCAATCGGAAGTTTCAGTTTGGTTTTAATAGTATCTGGGTTTTCCCCTATATTCTGGAGATAAATTGCTTTTTTGATTTTTCCGAGCAATTCTTCAAAAGAACACAAAAACCCTTTTGGACTGACAATCGGAGAAGTATCTGAAGCATCTGTATAATGCTCAATCGCCCCCTTCGCTTTTTTGTACAAGGTTTCATATTCTTTTACAATAACTTCAGAAGAATTTTTTATTCGCAAAAAATCGGTAAAAATAACCGTGTCATCTTTGTCAAGGTAGTCAAGGATAGAAGAAGGATTTTCAAATGCCAAAGAAAAAAATAATTCTTCATTATTAAAACTTTGCTTTTCTAGGATTTCAGCGATAAAGTCAGGGCGTTCTTTTTCGGAACAAAAGCGATTTTCAATACTTTTAAGGTTTTCCAACAATATTTCAAGTCGAGTATTATCCCAAAGAACTTCTTTTGTCGGAGCGATTGTAAGGGTGTCAAGTGTTTCTCGTGAATCTTGGGTAAAAATATGGAATGCCCGTATCTTTTCTATTGTATCAAAATCAAACTGAATACGGTATGCTTGGTCTTGTATATTATCGTACATTGGAGCAATGTCAATAACCTCACCGCGCATAGCAAATTCCCCGCGTACCGAAACTTTGCTTACGCGTAAATAGCCTGCCTGTGTTAGTTTTTTTGCAAGTTCATCGGGACGCATCGCTTGACCGGAAAAAAGAGAAAGGCTCAAGGTTTTCGTGTAAGAGCAAGGCGGAACTGCTGTCATAAACGAGCGCAGCGGCATAACTAAAATAGCATTGGGGTCCTCTGCCATAGTTAAAAGTGCATGTGCTCTTTCGGCAAAAACGGTACTATTTTTTGCTAAACTGCGATACGCAATATTGCCCCACCATGGTAACACGCTCGTTTGAAAACCTGCTGTCTGTATATCAGAAACAGTCCGAGCAATGTCCTGTTCAGTTGGTACAACAATAACCAAGCGCCCCTTTATGTTTTTTAAAAGTGCCGACAAAAAAAAGCAAAAAGCCCCATTGTCTAAACCCTGCACTAAAACTGAATCCTCTTTTGCACATACCATTTCGGCTTGTTGCATCATTGCCCATTGTGAAATGTTCTTTTGTAGTTGCTCTAACGACATAAGGCTCCTTATTATACTGGCTGATATTAAAAACTCAATATTGATGCGATACAAAACAGGGAAATCAAGTTTTTTGGAGATTGTGTTTCCTGCATCCAAATACTAAGGGAAAAGACACCCTTTTGACCGAAGCAAATGCACTTTGAAAAAACATCCTTGTTTTTTCAAAGTGGCCGAGAATTAAAAACATATTATGTTTTTAATTCTCGCACTTATGCCCCGTATACATCGTGTATACGG
>JAFTEH010000117.1 GCA_017453745.1 Spirochaetaceae bacterium | reverse complement strand
GTAGACGGCTATGTTTTTTCTACCTTTCCCTTAGAATCCCTTACCTTCCTAAAACGCGGCAATACTAACCAGTTGCGTGATGGATTTAGGCAACTGGCAAGTTGGCATTTAGGATTGAAGCCAACTTGATCCCTAAGAACCCGCCTTAGAGTAATAAGTTCCCAGTTATGTTCTATGGAATTTAAGCAAACCTGATATTTTTAGTATATAACTTTTGCTACTTATCTATAAAATTAGTTAATATTAACTCGTAAACTAGTTGTTCATATTAAAAATCGATTTCCGTGGTACCGAAAAGACTTTACTTTTATTTTGTTTTCTTTATGATAAGTCATTGGTAGTATACACTAATAAAAACATTCAACAAAAAGAAGGGGTTATATGGCTGTAATAACTATTTCTCGAAAGGTAGCTTCCTTAGGTGATGAAACTGCTGAAGCGCTTGCAAAAAAACTAAACTATACATTTATCACAAGACACTATGTTGAGCAGCGGCTAAAAGATAAAGGGGTTCCTGAGGATGTCCTAAAAAAATACGATGAGAGAAAACCTAACTTTTGGGCATCACTTTCAAGAGAGCGTGATAGATATGTTGATATTTTACGCGAAATAATTTTGGAAGAAGCGGAACATGACAATCGCATTTTTATAGGACGAGGTGGATTTTCTATTCTAAAAGATATTCCAGGTTGTTATTCAGTACGCCTTGTCAGTTCTGACAAAGTCCGACTCGAACGCCTCATGAATGAATTTAACTGGAGCGAAAATCAAGCCAGAGAGCGCTTAACCGAAAGTGACCAAAACAGAGACGGTTTTCATAAATGCTTTTTTAATGTAGAAGTTGAAAACCCCACCATTTATCGACTTGTATTAACAACCGATACAATCAATGCAGATACCGCTGCCGAAATTATAAAAACAGCCTTTGAACTTACCATTACCCAACCTGATACTCAACAATTTAAAACTATCATTAAAAATAAACTCTTAGGACAAAAAATTATTAATGCGATTGCTTTTGAGCATAAACTGTCAATTTATTTTTTAGATGCAAGCGTTGATGAAACAGGCATTGTATTGCATGGTATTTCTGAATCAAAAACAAATACTGATAAAGCTATTGAAATTGCCACACAGTTGGGTAATGGATTACAAGTTAAATCTGAAATTAACTTTGTAACAAGCTATAAATCTGATATAAAAGGGATGAAAGTATAAACCAATGATTGATTTTATACTAACCAACATATATACTACTACAATAGCGTATATTATACGAGCGCTAAAAAAATAAAACGCGGAGGTTTTATGCACGAAAATTTTATTTTTGCGAGAGAAGTTCTTGATTCTCGCGGTAATCCTACGGTAGAAGCTGAAGTTTGCTTATGTGATGGAACGGTGGCAAGTGCTATTGTTCCTTCTGGGGCTTCAACTGGAGAGTATGAAGCATTAGAGTTGAGGGACGGAGATAAATCGCGGTATTTGGGCAAGGGTGTCACTAAGGCGGTATCAAATATTAACACGATTATTGCTCCAGAACTTGCACATATAGACCCGTTTGACCAAGTTGCTATTGACAATCGCATGCTTGAACTTGATGGAACGGAAAATAAGTCTAAGTTGGGTGCAAATGCTACCCTAGCAGTTTCTATGGCCTTTGCACGAGCAGCAGCACAATCCTATAATCAACACTTATACAAGTATTTAGGTGGTGTACATGCGGTAACACTTCCTGTCCCTATGGCAAATATTTTAAATGGGGGCTGCCATTCAGACAACAATGTTGATTTTCAAGAATTTATGATTATGCCAGTGGGTGCTCCCTCATTCCGCGAAGGTATACGAATGTCAGCGGAAGTATTTCACGCACTCAAATCTATTCTAAAAGAAGCAGGTCATGTTACTGCTGTCGGTGATGAGGGCGGTTTTGCTCCCAATATTGAAAATGAAGAAGCTTTGGAAGTTATTTTAAAAGCTATTGAAAAAGCAAATTACAAACCAGGACAGGATTTTATGATTGCTCTTGATTGTGCTGCTTCTGAATTGTATGAAGCAGGCGAACGCAAGGGATACAAATTTTGGAAGTCAAATCCATCAAAAGTGTTGAATACCGATGAAATGATTGAGCTATATGTAAACTGGGTAAAAAAATATCCAATTATTTCAATAGAGGACCCATTGGATCAAAATGATTGGGAAGGGTACCAAAAAATTACAAAAATACTCGGAGACAAGATACAGATAGTTGGAGACGATTTTTTTGTAACGAATACGAGCCGTCTTGAACGAGGTATTAGAGAACATTCTTGTAACTCAATACTTATTAAATTGAATCAAATAGGAACCGTAACTGAAACAGTTGATGCAATTAAGATGGCACAACATGCAGGATATACTGCGGTTATTTCGCACCGCTCTGGTGAAAGTGAAGATTCATTTATTGCGGATCTTGTTGTTGCCTTTGAAACTGGCCAGATTAAAACAGGCTCTCTTAGTCGTTCTGACCGTATCGCAAAATACAACCAACTTTTGCGTATCGAAGATTATCTTGGGAGAAGTGCTCGCTACCTCGGTAAAAAAACCTTTGAACGGTTTTTAAAATAGTGTTATATAACCTCGTATTTTGCCTTGAAATTGCAAGGCAAAATACTAAACTTGTATAATAGGTTCTGAAGAACTACACTGGGCTCTGACATGCCGTTGCTTACTCGTCGTTTACCTCGTATTCAAGTGTATTTTTTGAGGCTCGCGATGAGGCTATTCCCAAAAAAGATTAAAACCTATTGACAAAATATGAGGATTTAAGTACAATGTCGAAAGATTTTTTCTTACGAGTTAAAAACAACGGATATTTTTAGCGGAGAATTGTATGGGACTTGTATCTACCATTATTTTAGTACTGTGTGTAATTATTTGTGTTATTATTTTGTTGTTGGTTTTATTACAAAATGAAGAAGGCAGTGGTCTAGGCGGTCTTTTAGGCGGTGGCAGTGGTTCGGCTTTTGGCGCTCGTTCTGCTTCTGTGCTTGCGAAGATTACAAGAGGTGCAGTAGGTATATTTTTTGTTTTGGTTTTAGCTTTGGGACTTTTAAATCGTTCAAAGAATTCTAGTTTTGAAGAAGAACTAAAAAAGCAACAAGAACAGCAATCTACTGAGTGGTGGAAAGAAAGTACTGAAATTCCAGAAGTTGAAGATTCGACACTTGAAACTGTTGAATCACAAGTGGAAACTCCTACTGAAAGCGGTAACTAGTTCCTTTGAGTGATACACAAAAATCTGGACTTGTCACGAGTGAAAAAATTGCTGGTGACGAAGTCGAGTTTTCTTTGCGACCGAGATTTTTAGCTGATTTTTTAGGTCAAACTGAAAACAAAGCAAACTTAAAAGTTTATATTGAAGCCGCAAAAAAAAGAAACGAAAGTTTAGACCATCTTTTTTTGATTGGGCCTCCTGGCTTAGGTAAAACTACCCTCGCTCAAATTATAGCGAATGAATTAGGGGTCGATGCTAAGATAACATCAGCGCCTGCACTAGAAAAGCCAAAAGATTTGGTTGGAATATTAACGACTCTGACAGAGCACAGCGTGTTTTTTATTGATGAAATCCATCGTTTGAGACCTGCTATTCAAGAAATGCTGTACATCGCAATGGAAGACTATGAAATTGATTGGGTCGTTGGGCAGGGTCCCGCTGCTCGAACCTTTCGTCTCCCTATTCCACCCTTTACCCTTGTCGGAGCAACTACAAAGGCAGGTGGAATTTCTTCGCCCTTAGCTTCGCGGTTTGGAATTATTTTACAGCTTAGTTTTTACACACCTGACGAGTTGAGTCTTGTCATTATGCGCTCAGCACATATTTTGAATATCCATATTGATAAAACAAGTGCTCTCATGCTTGCTCAGTGTTCGAGAGGAACGCCGCGCATTGCAAATAGGCTTTTGAGACGAATGAGAGATTTTGCCCAAGTACAAAAAAAAACAAGCATTGACAAAGAACTGGTTGAGTTTTCGCTCCAAAGGCTCGGAGTTGATACGCTCGGGCTGGAAGATTATGATAGGCAAATTTTACGCTCAATTATCACAAACTATAATGGTGGACCTGTTGGTATTGAAACCCTTGCGGTTTCTATCGGTGAAAGTCAGGATAGTTTAGAAGACTATTACGAACCATACTTAATACAGTGTGGCTTAATACAAAGGACATCGCGAGGGCGCATTGCAACTCCAAAAGCCTATACGCATTTGGGTTTACCACCACCACAGCGCGAAATGGAACTTTTTAATTAATTTTAATTAAATGCTCTTTTTGACCGAAAACATAAAAAATGATAACCAAACAAAAAGTTAAAATGAGGGGACCATATATGAAAAAATGTATTGCTTTGTTTATTCTTTACCTCTTTTGTACCTGTGCATATAGCCACCCACACATGTGGTTTACGAGTGAATTTGAATTTCAATTTCAACATAATGAGTTGTATGGACTTACTATTGTGTGGAAGTTTGATAGATTTTTTAGCTCGGATATTATTAATGGGTATGATTTAAACAAAGATGGGGTATTTAATGAGGCGGAAACAGATGCGGTTTTTCAAAATGCTTTTACCTATACAAGTGACTACAATTACTTTACATTTATACGAATTGGTTCTCGTAGAAATAGCCCAACATATATCGACAGAAAATATTTCAGTGCATCACAAGAAAATGGAACATTAGTATATCAATTTTTTGTAGATTTATCCGCCTACAAAAATGAAAAAGAAATATACATTGCCTGTTATGATTATACTTTTTTTTGTGATATTCAATACCCAGAAAACAATGTTCGATTTTTAGATGTAGCAGGAAAAAAACTTTCATATACCATTGTCGAAAATAAAGACTTTCCTGTGTACTATGATCCATTCGGTAGCTATGATGATACGCGCGTTTATTATAAATGGGCGCCTGGTTTAAATACTTATTATCCCAAAGAAATATATGTACGATATACAGACTAGTATACAGTAAAAAACTATACACGACTCATAGATATTCTATTTTTTTACCCCCTTATTTTCCATATTAGTGTTTTATCGAATAGCTCGTTTTTATAACATTCTCTACTCTGTTTAATCTATTTTTATCTTGACAATGGGAAAGTATATAGTATACTTGCTATAAAGATGAACCTAATCCTCATTTTCAGGAGAACTTAATGAAAAGACTATTGTGTATTGGATTGCACCTTATGATTTTGATTTCCTGTGTAAAGGCAAAGGAAAATGCAATAATGAAACAGACAACAGTAACAGATACCGTGCTCTTGTCCTCTGGTTATAAAATGCCACGGCTTGGGCTTGGAACATGGACATTAACGGGAAAGATATGTGAAGAAGCCGTATATCACGCATTACAGGTAGGCTATAGGCTTATCGACACAGCAAAATATTACGGCAACGAAACTGAAGTGGGAAATGCTTGTCGGCGTGCTATACAAGATGGAATATGCAAGCGTGAAGATATTTTTATAACGACAAAACTCGTGCCTTGGTCATCAAACCCCGATGCTGATATAGACGATTCGTTACAAAAACTTGGGGTTTCGTATATTGACCTCTGTTTGCTTCATCAACATGGAACAGATGCAAGCGATACGGCAGTATACGAAGCAATGATTCGTGCTACAAAACAGGGAAAAATCCGTAGTATAGGAATATCAAACTTTTATACCGAAAAAACAGTAAGTCGGTTTATACAAAACTTTGACATACCTCCCGCGGTTATCCAAAACGAAAACCATCTTAAGTATCAAAACACGGTTTTACGAGATTGGGCGACAAATCAAGGTATCTATATTGAAAGTTACTATCCATTTGGTGGGCGTGGACATACGAGTGAGCATTTACAAAATAAAACAGTTTTAGAAATCGCTCGTAAGTACAATAAAACGGCCGCACAAGTCATTGTTCGCTGGCATTTGCAATCAGGCTATATTGCAATTCCGGGTAGTTCCAACCCAGCACACATTAGTGAAAATTTTACTATCTGGGATTTTGAACTTTCCGATGATGATATGAAAACGCTATTACAACTTGACACAGGAAAACGATATGAAAACTGGTAAGTACAGGGCACTGTGATAGTATAAAAAAGATAACAAGTGGAGTTAATCGTATGAAAAGACAGCTATTAATAACAGGTATTATGTTGAGTTTTTTGTTCTGTTGTGCAAATGCAGAGATACCAAGTGAATCCAGTTCTCAAACAGAAGTACTTACAATAGACAAAACAAATTTGAATGATAGTTCTAAACATAATAATAAGGAGCATTCTATGAACATAAGTATATCAATAAAAAGTGATTCAGGCGAACATACACTTAGAGCAACATTATTAGATAATTCATCAAGTGCGGCATTGTATGAATTACTAAAACAGGCACCCCTTACTATTACCATGAGCGATTACGGTAATTTTGAAAAAGTAGGAACACTTCCTCAATCACTTCCTCGAAATGATAGTCAGATTACAACGAGTCCAGGCGATATTATCTTATATCAAGGCAATCAAATCACAATATACTATGATAAAAACACTTGGAACTTTACACGGCTCGGTAAAATTGACGATATTACTCAAACTGAATTAAAAAAGATTTTAGGTAAGGGTGATGTTGTCGCGACCTTTTTATATATTGAATAAAAGAGTCTCCCCCTACTGTACTGCCAAAGCCTAAGCGTTTTAAAAGAGGTGAACTGGACTTTTATAAAAGTTTACAGGCAGACCTCAATCCACCTGTAAACGAATAATAATAACAGAATACTAATGCTTATTCCAAAACAGCAACATCGGCAGAATAGACTAAAGTTGTTCTTCTTCGTCCGTTACCTTTACTGTTTCTATAACTTCAATCCAGCCCTTATATTGCCCGCTTTCCACATAATAGCAAACAACAAGAGTATTCTCTATTGCGTCTATAACAAGCCTTTTAGTGGCAGTAACACTTGTGTTTGCCTTTAGGGTACCAAGAAGTCGTGGTTCAAGCCCGCTTGGTTTTGCTTGATCATTTACCTGCGAATCTTTCGGAATACTAAACACTTCGGTTTCTTTATCGAGCGTTATTTTTTGTTTTACCGTTTCAGTTTTAAGTCCACTTAAATACTCATTTTCCAAGATTTTTCTTTCAGTCAGTTCTCCTAATAATGCAATGTCATCGGTATACTTAGAGCCCATTTCCATTGCATTGGTAAAAAGCTCTTTTCGGACAACTTCATTTTTTGTTTCTGCTGCTACATTAGCTAAAAGCATCGCTTGCACATCCAATTCAGATACTTCAACGGCTTCCCGTTTGACATATTTATCTTTTACAACCCAACTTGAAGTAAGGTCAGTATTATATGTCGCAATTTTGACAAACTTACTACTGCTTTTTAAACTATCGTTATAAACAGCTACAATAAAAAACTGAGGTAGTACTTCACTTGTAGCCGCTGCAAGAGAGTCATCTTTATATAGCAGAGTGTTTTCTGATACTATAAAACCTAAACTCGTATCAGGTTCATAACAATAATCCTGAATCCAATAGTCCGTATTATCATAGCTTATATTGTAAAAAGTTCTCTTTTGACCATCAGTTCGCATAGCCTCTTTTTTTTCGCCTAAGTACAGTGCTTTTTCCCCAATAGGACATGACCGTGCCCATTTCATTTTACCATCTTCATTTTCAACATACAGGGAAACATCATTTACATAAATAACACCGGTTATATCGTCACGAAAAAGACTCGTTGTTGTTTCTGCCTCTTCCAAATCGATTGAAGAATCAACAGCAACTTCCACATTAGTGTCACTAACACTATCTGTTATCTCTTCTGTTTTTGAACAAGATAAAACAAAAAAAAGAAAACAGCAACAAAAAAATACATTTTTCTTCATTTAATACTCCAAAATAAGGTATCTACCCATCATACATATATTTAATACATTTATCAATAGCAATAAAGTTTCACTTCTTGCACAAGAATGATATTCCATGCATACCTTTTATGCCCATGGATCTGCTTCGGCTGGAATGCGAATATCAGAAAGACACTGAATATCATTTAAAAACCATTGCCCAGTAGACGGTTTTTTTCGTAATTTAATTTGTCGCGGAGAATCTGCCCCACTACTTTGCAGATGCATTGTAGCCCAGTTTTCTTCGGGAAATGAATAGGGGTTAGAAGTAACGGTAATTGTATATGGTTTTGACGGTGTATAATTATTAGTCGGTGTAGCTCCTGCAAAAAAAGAAAATGGTTTATAATATTTTCCAGAAAGCCGTTCCTTTAGAAATTGTTTGTCATTATTAGACAAAGAATCGGGGCCTTTTAAAAAATCAAGCATTTCATAAACGGCATTTTCATCCTTTTCAAAATGACAGAGAACCGCAAGTGTCAATGCAGCAGTTTTATACGGTGAATCCAAACTCATTTCTGGTAGAGAGTTTAGTTCGGACAAACTTGTAGGCAGGCTCTGGAATGTAAATGTTTCCGAATGGTTTGTTACCTTATTAATAGCCTTAGCAGCAGTATTAACAGCATCATTTACCGTTTTTGCGGCTTGGCGTTTAAAAGAATCAAATAAACTCATAGTATGCTCTCCTTCATGTTTAATATTATTGTAAGGTATGTCATTTTCCAAACAATGATACGAGTGATATAACTTGTATATTAGGACACTTCTAAAAACTTCATTGTATAGATTTTCAAAAGTGGGTACTTCTAATTTACTTTACAAATTGTATGAGGTTTTTAGTATAAAGTCAAGTCTATAATAATTTTTAGTAAATTCATTTTTGGGCTCATGATAATATGACCGAAATAATATTTTCCTTATACAACTCAACTTACAGGTACAACGGATAATTGAACATTTATAATAATTATGATATAACAACATGATTATGTTATCACACAAAAACGAAAGGAAAAATCAAACATGTATTATGTAATTGAGCATACGCTAAAAGAAGTACCTAAAGAAGAATTGCAAAACACTCATTTGCAATATGTTGTTGCTCTTTCTAATGAAGAATGGAAAAAAATGAAAGATAGTTTTGATTTGGGGATTGATTTGGATTCAGATATGCTTGAAATATACACTACGAAACTTGAAGCAAACCATGATTCACTGATAGGCACATTTTCAATTCCCATTAGATGCGATCTTGCAGGTGAGAATTATACATTTGCGTGTGCACTTGATGAAAAAGGTATTGTATTTATCGATGATCATGGTATGGCAAAAAATATTATAAAAACAATCCAAGCAACTAAAAAATGGAAGTTGCCAAGCCTTGAACGGTTTATTTATGATTTTTTAGACCAAATAATAAAAGAAGATTTAAGAATCATGGAAAAATACGAGTGTGAACTTGACGAAATGGAGCGAGCAATACTTGAAAGCGAAGAAAACTTTCCGTCAACTAGACTTAATAACATTAGAAGTGATATTCGTGTGTTGCGCATTCATTACGAGCAACTGATAGATTTAGGACAAGAGCTTGAAGAAAACGAAAATAGTTTTTTTAAACAAGAAAACTTAAGATACTTTAGGTTGTTTTTAAGCAGAATGGCACGCTTACATGATACATCGACTTCGTTACGAGATTATACAATGCAATTACGAGATCTTTACAAAGCACATCTTGACATAAAGCAAAACCGTATTATGACAATACTTACTGTTGTAACGACTATTTTTATGCCACTAACATTGATTGCTGGTTGGTATGGAATGAACTTTAAGTTTATGCCAGAACTTGAATGGACATGGAGTTATCCTGTTATAATTGTTATAAGCGTTTTAATTGCAATAGGAAGTTTATACTTTTTTAAGAAAAAAAAGTGGTTATAAAAAAAGCGAGGTGAGTTATTTGCAACGAAGTTTCCAGCATCCCGAGTAGCGTAGCGAATCGTCCGTGTGATAAGCCTTTTTTTTTATTGTCACACGGATTCGGAATTTCTACGAAATTCCATCATATTAAAATGTCATTCTTTG
>JAFTEH010000116.1 GCA_017453745.1 Spirochaetaceae bacterium | reverse complement strand
TCCTGAATGCCAACTTGCCAGTGCCGTGTTTTAGGAAGATAAGGGATTCTAAGGGAAAGGGAGAAAAAACATAGCCGTCTACTCAGGATGTAGACGGTGCGCAAGCGCGAGAATTAAAAATAAGTGTCAAGTTGCTTAAATTTCTTAATGCAAGTGAAAAAATGGGGTTTTTAGGGGGCACCCCTAAACCGCGTTTTAGGAAGGAAAGGGTTCCTAAGGGAAAGGAAACCCTTTTGGTCGGTCAAAAGGGTGTCTTTTCCCTTAGCAGTGGGTGCAGAAAACAATCCCTGCAAAATCGATTTCCGTGTATACCTATTGACTTTTCTTCTGTTTTTTGTATAATGTCGCAAATCTAGTTTTGTATTTGAGATAGTATTTTTTTTTCAGAGGTTTTTTTATGGCAGACATTACAAAGATGCGAAATATCGGTATCAGTGCTCACATCGACTCAGGGAAGACTACTCTTTCAGAACGTATTCTTTTTTACACTGACCGAATACACGCTATTCACGAAGTACGCGGTAAAGACGGCGTAGGTGCTACAATGGACAATATGGAATTGGAAAGAGAGCGTGGCATTACTATTCAGTCGGCTTCTACACAAGTTCAGTGGAAAGATTATGTTATGAATGTTATTGATACTCCTGGACATGTTGATTTTACTATTGAAGTAGAGCGGTCTTTGAGAGTATTGGATGGTGCTATTTTAGTTTTGTGTTCTGTAGCTGGGGTACAGTCGCAGTCAATTACTGTTGATAGACAGCTCAAGCGTTACCATGTTCCGAGATTAGCTTTTGTAAACAAATGCGATAGAACAGGCGCAAATCCTTTAAAGGTTCGCATGCAGTTGCGTGAAAAACTGGGACTCAATGCGTATATGATGCAACTTCCTATTGGGCTTGAAGATAAGCTTGAAGGTGTTGTTGACCTTATTAAAATGAAAGCCCTTTACTTTGAAGGCGATAGTGGTACAACGGTGAGAGTTGCTGAAATACCTGAGCACATGAAAGCCGATGCTGCTAAATATCGTGAAGAATTAGTGGATGCTGCTACTATGTTTTCTGACGAATTGGCAGAAGCGTTTTTGGAAGGTGCTGAAACAGAAGAAATGATTATGGCAGCTATCCGAAAAGGCACTATTGAAGAAAAGTTTGTTCCTGTGTTCTGCGGTTCTGCATATAAAAACAAGGGTATTCAGCCATTGCTCGATGCTGTTACTTATTACTTGCCAAATCCGACAGAAGTCAAAAATACGGCTCTTGATTTGAATAATAACGAGCAGCCTGTTGTACTCTCATCGGATGCAAACGCCCCAGTAGTAGCCTTAGGTTTTAAGCTTGAAGACGGAAAATATGGGCAGTTGACCTATGTTCGCGTATATCAGGGTACAATGAAAAAGGGCGATGAACTTTACAACACAAGAAGTCGTAAAAAGTTTAAGGTTGGTCGTCTTATTCGTATGAACTCTGCCGAAATGGAAGATATTAACGAAGCAGGCGCTGGCGATGTTGTAGCATTATTCGGTGTTGATTGTGCTTCAGGTGATACTTTCTGTGGTGGCGATTTAAACTATGCGATGTCGTCAATGTATGTACCGGATCCTGTTATTTCGCTTTCGATTACTCCTAAGGATAAGGCTTCAGCGGACCAAATGGCAAAGGCTTTAAACCGCTTTACAAAAGAAGACCCGACCTTTAGAACCTATGTTGATGCTGAGTCAAACCAAACAATTATACAAGGTATGGGTGAGTTGCATCTCGATGTGTATATTGAGCGTATGCGTCGTGAATACAAATGCGAAGTTGAAACTGGTATGCCACAGGTTGCTTACCGTGAAGCAATAACGCAACGAGCAGAATTTAACTATACCCATAAAAAGCAAACTGGTGGTGCAGGCCAATACGGTCGTGTTGCAGGTTTTGTTGAACCAATAACCGAAAATGATTATAATTTTGTAAACAATATTAAGGGTGGCGCTATTCCAACCGAATATATACCATCATGTGACAAAGGCTTTAAGGAAGCTGTCAAGCGCGGAACCCTCATTGGATTCCCGATTGTTGGCGTGCAAGTTACCATTGATGACGGTCAGTCACATCCTGTTGACTCTTCGGATATGGCATTTCAATCTGCTGCTATTGGGGCTTTCCGAGAAGCTTATGCAAAAGCAAAACCAACTGTTCTTGAGCCTATTATGCAAGTTTCGATTGAGGGACCTCAGGAATTTCAAGGAAATATCTTTGGCTTGATAAATCAGCGACGAGGTATTATAATTTCTTCAACGGAGGATGGAAACTTTACTCGGGTTGATAGTGAAGTTCCTCTGAGTGAAATGTTTGGATTTTCGACAATTTTGCGTTCTTCAACTCAAGGGAAGGCAGAATTTACTATGGAATTCAAAAAATACGGTAAGGCTCCGCAAAGTATTTGTGATGAGCTTATAAAGCAATATCAACAAAAGCGTGCTGCAGAGCAAAAGTAATGGGGGTTGGAATGATAAAGACTGATTTAATAGAAAAAAGCCCTGTGCGCAAATTAGAAGTTGCGTTAAGTGGCGGTTTGAAAGCTGGTGAGTTTGGCGTTATAACTTCGGCTAAAGGTGGCGGAAAAACAAGTATGCTTGTGCAACTTGGGATTGATGAATTGTTGCGGGGTAATCGGGTTTTCCACATCTCGTTTAGTCAGGATAGTGATTATGCTATCACTTGGTACAGCAACTTGTTTGATGAACTTGCAAAACATAAAAATCTTGAAAGTGCTGCTGAAATAAAAAGTACAATCATGAGTAGTAGGGTTATTTTGAACTTTAACCAAGATTCTGTTACTACATCACAAGTTGTCAAAACAGTAAAAACTTTGAGCGAAGGTGTGAATGCAAAACCACATGCGCTTATGATTGACGATTTTGATTTTACTAAAACGACAAAAGAATCTCTGATGGAACTCAAAAGCGCTGCAAGTGAAATGGGCTTGTCAGTTTGGTTTACTGCGAAAATGGATGTGCAAAATGATACTCCTAACTGGCTAGAACCATTTGCAGATATGCTGGATGTTGTTTTGCTGTTAAAACATTCTGCAGGCACAGAAGTTGGGATTACTGCTTTAACTGAACATGGCAATAAAAATGTGAGTGTTGATGTGCGCTTTGACACAAAATCCTTACTCTTATTGTAGTTTTTGCTTAAAGTATAAAAAAGCGTCTCAAAGCAGAGACGCTTTTTTTTTGCGAGGAAATAAAGGTAATGTCATTTTACAAGAGCATATCAATAGGTCGCTTGACATTAGATGGTAATATATTTTTGGCTCCTGTTGCAGGGTATTCGACAGCGTCATTTCGCTCTATTTGCGCATCACGAGGGGCATCGTTTGCATTCACCGAGTTGGTTTCTTCGGAAGCCCTTGTGCGCTCTTCAAATAAAACAGAAGAATTATTACGAAAGGGAAGATATGAAAAACACTATGCGGTACAACTTTTTGGCGGTAATCCTTCGATTATGGCAGATGCAGCGAAAATAGTTTTAGAGAGGTACCACCCTGACTGTATAGATATTAACTTTGGTTGTCCGATGCCAAAAATTACGAGGAGTTGCGGAGGTGCTTTTTTGATGCAAGATGTACCGCGTCTTTTTTCAGTAGTCAGTGCTGTTGTAAAAGCAGCAGGCAGTATTCCTGTAACGGTAAAATTGCGCTCTGGCTGGGATGCTCATACACAAAACTGGGAGGGATGCGCACAAGCCTGCGTTGATGCTGGTGTTTGTGCCATCAGTATGCACCCACGCACAAGAGCACAGCGATATAGCGGTAAAGCCGACTGGTCTATAATCGGACAACTTGTAGAAAAGTTTGGTAGATATGTTCCGATATGCGGTTCTGGAGACCTTTTTACCCCTGAAGATGCCTTGCGTATGTTTGAAGAAACAAAATGTCAAGCTATTATGTTTGCGCGTGGTGCTATGGGGAACCCTTTTATATTTGAGCAAACACGAGAACTATTGACAAAAGGAACATATACTAAGGAAATTTCACCGTGTTTACGCTTACAAGTCGCACTTGACGAACTTTCTGAAATGATTCATGTTGTGGGTGAAAAAACGGCCTGTTTACAAATGCGTAAAAAAATGGCGGCGGCTACAAAGGGTTTGCCAGATGCGAGTTCTTTAAGAGCGCGGTTGGTGGCATGCGAAACATTTGAACAGTATAACACCGTCATCGCTGATGCTTTACAACTACTAAAATAAGCAAAAACAAAAATAGCACCTAAAGCCATGCTTAATTCGCCAAACCTATTTGCCTCGCATACAACAGGTAAGCGTCAAGTAGATAACTGTCAAGTAAATAGCTGTCAAGTATAGCAGATTATAGTATAACGCACTTCTAAAAACTCACGATTTAAAAAATTTTTATGAAGTGCGTTGGGTTTTTGGAGCCCTGAAATTACAAGGCTCCAAACATCACATTTTCAAAGACACCTCTAAAAACGCTGACAAGGCAACGAAGTAGCCAGATGGTTTTTTAGAGGTTCCCTATGTTCTTTATACATGGTATTATTAAAATGCCCAATTTCCTTTTTCAAGTATTGGTGTTTGCTTTCCGTTTTCGGCTACCCCTATAACTGAAAGTTCAGGTCCACCAACCATAAAGTCTACATGGGTCATAGACTGATTCATACCGATTTTTTTCTTTTGGGCACTGGTGAGTGTATCGCCATTTTCTACCGTATCGGCGTATGCATCTCCGAAAGCAAAATGGCATGACGCATTTTCATCAAAGAGCGTATTCTTAAATAGAATATTGGTATTGCTTATCGGTGAATCGTGCGGCACGAGTGCAACTTCTCCAAAGCGTAAAGCCCCCTCGTCTGTCGATAGGAGGGTTTTTAACACATCTTCTCCCTTTTTTGCCTTGTACTCAACGATTTTACCACCTTTTAATGTAAAGCTAAAATCTTCAATAATATTTCCGAGTGCGACGAGGGGCTTCGTAGCTTTTATCGTGCCATTTACGCCGTAAGCATCTGGCATTGTAAAAATTTCTTCAGTGGGAATGTTTGCAAAAAAACGCACTCCCGATTTTGTCTTTCCAGCACCGCCCTGCCATATATGATTTTTAACAAGTCCGACCTCTAAATCAGTTCCCGGTCCCTTGTATAGCAGTTTTTTGAATTGTGCTTTGTTGAGGAATGTAACATATTTTTTTAGTTTTTTGTCATGCTCATTCCAAGCAGCAACAGGGTTGTCAAGATTTACCCTTGTGGCAGCAAAAATATTTTCCCATAATTTTTTAGTGGCATTGGTAACACTTAATTTTGGGAAAACAGCCTGCGCCCATGTTGGACTTGCAACCGCCGAAACATTCCACTTGACAATATTTTGCATTGTGTATTTTCGGATATTTTTACTCGCTTGCGCAACAACTTTTTGCCACTGCTCAAGCCGTTTTTTATCTACCTTTTTCAAAAGTTCTGGATTAGCGGTAACTAATGAAATGCGATGATACCCTTCTTTTAGGTAACTTTCCGTATAAGCCGTTTTAAACTTCGGCATTTCCTTAAACGCAATATCCTTCGCATAAAGGTATCGACTCAAAGTCATATCATCATCGTTAAAAATGTATACAACATCTTTTGCGCCCATTTGGTATGCTTGCTTAGTGATTTCGCGGGCAAGTGGTAATGTTTCTTCTTGCACTGTTACCGTAAAACATTCACCTGGCTTCAGGTTAATACCGTGTGTTAAAATAAGCGTAGCATATTTTTCTAAATTTTTTTGTAGGTCCATACTTTCTCCTTAAAAGTTGACCCGTAGACGATTCGAACGTCCGACCTGCTGCTTAGGAGGCAGCCGCTCTATCCAACTGAGCTAACGGATCCTAAATAATGTTATCTTATGCTTGATTGTACTAGAATAAAGAAAAAAGTAAAGGGGGCGTATTATGCTACCGGTATGCCCTATCGTGAGGGGAACCAAAAACCACTTAGAAAAGCCCGGGAATCTACGGCACAAGAACAATCTATCTACCGTTGCTTCCTTCCGAATCTGGCGGGGTTTGAAAGTTGCCCCTTGCATAGCCCCGGACATTTCTAAAAGGTCTTTTACTTTACTCGCTCAATACGGAGAGAGGGGGATTCGAACCCCCGATGCCTTTCGGCATACACGACTTCCAATCGTGCACCTTCGACCACTCGGACATCTCTCCTTAAAACAAAAAGGAGTAGATTAACGGAGAGAGGGGGATTCGAACCCCCGGAACCTGTTAAGGAACAACGGTTTTCGAGACCGCCCGATTCAACCACTCTCGCATCTCTCCGAAAGGTCAAAAAAACCGGCTCCTTTTTCGCCTGAGGCTAGGCAGGTTCGAACTGTCGACCTTCAGATCCGCAATCTGACGCTCTATCCAGCTGAGCTATAGCCTCAAAATACGGAAAGGGGGGGATTCGAACCCCCGGAACCCTTTTGGGGAACAACTCCTTAGCAGGGAGCCCGATTCGGCCACTCTCGCACCTTTCCGAACGGAGCAAGGGGGATTCGAACCCCCGGTACCTCGCAGCACAACGGTTTTCAAGACCGCCGCCTTCAACCACTCGGCCATCGCTCCAAAAATATAAGTCATTATATCCAAAAATGAAAACTTTGTCAATACCTAAAAACGAAAACACACGGAAAACAGATGTTATAAGCACGCCGTCGCTCACAATGATGCACTGTTTTGCGATAGGCGGCTTTTTTTAACTTGGGTTTTGGGTTGTGTGTTTTATTTTATTGCGGGGGCAGGGGGCTTTCGGGTAAAAAACCGAAACTACTTACGATTACATAAGTTTTACTTAAAGAGAACACGGAGATGTGCCGAACATAAAAAAGCGGAGAAGTATATGAACTTATATAAAAAACTATCTGTATGTATTCTGATGATTTTTTGTAGTATGTATGCTTTTAGTGAAAATATATTGTTTTGTTGTGTTTTGAATGAAGATGCAACTGAAAATGCTACTGAAATCACTATTAGATTTGAAGATTATATTTTTTCTTCCTGTTTTGAACTGGGATTGATTGCAGGTAATGCGCCATCTATAAGAGATAGCAGGGATACCTCTGAAATTATCACATCGCTCGAAAAGGTCAGTGAAAATCCTTCGGAATATATTTTGATTATAAAAGCGCATTACAACAAAGATGCAAGTGTTGATCAACGCACACAAGAAAAATTTGCGCAACTTGCGAAAGTGTCGTATACTTTGTTTTCGGTTATTACGAGTGAGACCGTTTTTACTAAAAATGTAACATTCTCTACTTCTAAAACAAAAAGTGATTTACTCAAGCAAATTGAAAAGGTAAACACGAATGTAATGAAAACGGTAGCAAAAAAAATTAACTAGGAGATTTCATGAAAAAGTTTTTTGTGATTGTGTTTTGTCTTTTTAGTGTACCAAATCTATGGGCAGTGTGGGAAGGAAATGCTGGAGTAGGTCGTGTCCAAGATTTTGAGATTGGCACAATGTCTGTTCGTAGTGATTTGTTTCCTAAAAATACTTTTATTAGTATTGAAAACCTAGAAAATGGGAAAAAAGCTACAGCCTTAGTTATAGGCACTTCGGGTATACCAGGACTTTTGGTTCATGTTTCGCCTGAAGTTGCAGATAGTTTGAGTATTGCATCTGACCGAATTGTCCGTGTTCGTATTGAAACGACAACAAGGCTTGGTGATGACTTTTTGAATGAAGATGGTTTGTATTCAAGCGATGCCGATTACAACCCTAATCTTGCGCTCGCACAAGTAAACCCTTCTACAGATACTAATGAATACTCGGAAAATGATACGGTGTTGTTTGACCCAGCGAGCTTAAAGGATTATCCTAAACCGAAACCCCCTGTTGAAGAACCTGATAGTTCTACACTACCTGTTACCGAAGTTACCGAACATGATACTAATGAGCAGATAAAAGAGCCTGAAACTCATGAGCCAGTTGAAGTTAAGCCTATAATCAACTCAAATGAAAAGGTGTATTTAGAATCGACAGACTTAAAACCACCGGTCGGGCAAACAACATCCAATGGGTCAGCTAGTTCAACCCCTCCGACATTGGCACAGGGAACAACAGTTCCGCCAAGTACAAGCACACAGCCAAGTACAAGTAGCACAAAACCGGTGAGCGAAGTGGCAGGTATAACGGCGCCAAAAACGAGCCCAAGTACAAGTAGCACAAAACCGGTGAGCGAAGTGGCAGGTATAACGGAACCAAAAACGAGCCCAAGTACAAGCAGCACAAAACCGGTGAGCGAAGTGGCAGGTATAACGGAACCAAAAACGAGCCCAAG
>JAFTEH010000115.1 GCA_017453745.1 Spirochaetaceae bacterium | reverse complement strand
GCAGGAAGCCAATGCACAGAGCGTAAAGTTTCCCGCGTAAGCCATGCGGCGTTTTCGTGTTCCAAAAGTTCTAACTCTCCGCTCACCACAGAGCACAAAAACAACTGCATCGAAAGATGAAATGTCGGATAGTCGTATTCGATTGTGTCAATATACTCCTGTACTTTTATTTCGGTGTTAAGTTCTTCTCTAATTTCTCGCACTAAAGCTTGTTGTGGCGTTTCGCCCTCTTCAATTTTTCCACCGGGAAATTCCCATCCACCTTTAAACTCGCCATAACCTCGCTTGCACGCAAACAACTCACGCTTTCCTGTTGCTGTGGTGCGAAAAATAAGGGCTGCAACAACAGATATAGTTTTCATAGGTTTACCTCTACACACTTTATCCGACTATCCTTTCCAAAAAATCTCAATAATTATACTGGTAAATGTGTTGAGCTAGTTTTGCTGTGCCAAAATCTACGATTATCCAACTAGGTACTATTTTGGAAAGTTCACTTTCTAAAAATTTTTTGTTTAAGCGACTCGCATAATAGTATGGATGACCGTAAGCGAGCGAGCCGTTTGTGCTTAAAAAGTTAAGATGTACATTGGTAGAAAAATTTGACTCATCACTATTTGTCATGTAAAGTGTTTTTTCAAAGGCGTGCCATTTGTCCTTTACATCATACTTGTAACGGTCTTGCACTATAAGACGAAAATCCGCTTGAGGTTCAATATTGAAAGCGAGGGGTGTTTGCTCAAAGTCTCCTTGATCAGTCCACAAAAATGGTATACCCATTGGCGTTTTAAGGTTTGCAGGGATTTTATCAAAGCGACGAACTAATACGAGTTTTCCCCTACATTCATCTAAGGTAGGCATGGTTTCACTTAAATACCAATACTCAACACTTTGGGCAATTTTTGCAAGAAGCATAGTTTGAAATTGCTCGTTGTCAAGTCCCTTCTCTTGCTTGACAGCAAAAATAATTGTTTCAGTTTTGTTGTTGCTTAAAAACTCATAACACTCGCTTAAAACATCATCTAAGTCAAGTGGTTTTGACCATGGAAACGCTCCGCTCCTACATTGACAAAACCCATGATAAAAGGCGAGTGTGTCTTTGTCACCCTGTGAATCAAAACCTAAGCGTATGTCAAGATAGCGAAACCCTACTTCAAGTTGTTGCTTTATAGTAAGCGCTTGACAGCGTGCAAAAAAAGCAAGATCAACATACTTTGTCGCACTGTCATGTGTACCTGGTAAGTAAAGGTCGCTCAGTAACTTTGAGCCATCTACGCTTGCCATCCAAGTACTAGAGCCTTCAACAATTTCCTCACTTACATTTTCAAAACAGGGAACTAACACCAGACTTAAAATAGCTAATACAATGACCAGTACAAGCAAAAGCAAAATATTTTTAAAAAGGGAAAGTATTTTATGATGTGCTGTTACATGCATACGAGAATATCCTTATATGACTTAGTGTACATCGTTTGAGAGCCGTTCACGAAAAATCTTTAAATCTTCCCAAGCAGGTCGTTTCAACGCTTCATTATGGAGGAGCGCACTCGGATGATATGTACACAATGCAGGTATACCTGAAACGGTAAACCATTTCCCATGTAGACTGTGCATACCGTAGCCAGTATCTAATAGTGCATGGGTTGCAGTACGCCCAAGTAAGAGAAGGTATCGCGGTTGTATCAGTTGTATTTGGCGATGCAGATACGGTACGCAGGCAGCAACCTCATCTGGTTCAGGCGTGCGATTATCGGGAGGGCGACACTTGACAATATTGCAAATATAGCAGTTTGTCTGTCGCGAAAGTCCAATAGCGCCAAGCATTTTGTCAAGTAATTGCCCCGCACGCCCAACAAAGGGGCGACCGGTAACATCTTCATCATGACCAGGCCCTTCACCGATTACCATTACTGCCGGACGGTATTTTGGTTCGGATTCAGCCGAAAATGTAAAAGCCCCTTCCCCAAATACTGTGGTATGGCGCTTTTCACAAAGACGACACTGACGGCACTGACTAACATCATATTGAATTTGAGAAAAGGCCCATAGCTCATCGGAGGTAAAGGTAGTTCCAACCGCCCCGACTGTAACTGGACTTGACAGTTTTTCTTCGACAGGTTTATCTACTGGGTCGGATATCGGGTGCCGATAGGTGCCTGTCGGCACCGGTTGTACAAACGAGCTCATAGATGAAAAAGACACTTGTTCGTGATAGCTTGAACTATCATGTGCCTGCTGGGTAGCTGTTCCTTGCTGAAAAGGTGCTTGCGTTTTCGCAAGCGCTTCGTTATATACAAAGCCTGAACCATCTGTACGGCGAAACCCCTCAAACGATTCGACCACAGCAGAGAGAAAATCATAGATAATTTTTTGTTGCTCCCGCGTTACACTCATGACTTATTGCCCTTTTTTTCAGACTTTTTTGGCTTTTCGCTAGTGGCGGTTTTTTTACTAGATGCTTTTTTCATAAGCCCTGCTTTTTTTTGTACAGGTTCTGTTTCATCTGCTCCTTTGGCAGTTTTTCTTGACGCAGATGTCTTTTTCGGTTTTTCAACTGTTTCATTTTTTTTTGCAGCGGCTCTTTCCATAAGCCCGCCTTTTTTTTGCACCTGTGCTGTTTTTTCTACTTTGGCTGCCACACCTTTTTTTGTCAAATCTGATTTTGTTTTTGCTACTGTTTTTGGTTTTTCTGTTTTTGCACCGGCTGGCATTTTCTGTGTTGCTTTTGGAGCATCTTGTGAGCTCGCTACGCTGGCATGTTCAGCTACTTGCGCAGAAAGAGCAACACGAGCAAGCAGTTTAACTCCATTCGCTTTTAGACCTTTTTCGGGATAATCAGTAGCGCTGAATGTTTTTTCATTTTGGCGAGTCTTTGGTTTTGGCTCCAATGTTACGGTAACATGCAGGTCGGGGCTACTACTGATAAGCAATACTTCATTATTATCGGGCACAAAGAGATAGTCGTGATTTAAAAGGTATGCCTCAATACGACTTCGTTTTATATAGGGAAATCCTGTTTTCCTGTCTTTATAAATCGCAGTAAAAAGTACCTTTGAAACATTTTCCTTGCCTGCTAAACAACAGTGAGCAAGTTCAACATCCACAAAGAGTTTTTCAGGTATATCAACAACCGTATAAATGCCATTTTTGCGCATAATAAATATGCGGTCAAAGGGGCTCACTTTAAAGAGCTCTGTGCCAGTGCTCACAGCAGTGCCTAAGTATCCCGATTTTTCATCATAACGCAACGAAAGGTTTCTGTCAACCGCTTCCTTAACATTAACTTTGGTAAAAGAAGTTATCTCCGTTTTTCGTTCTGTAACTTCAGCAGGTATTTTTTCTAAAATAGCATCCAATGTGGTGAGCGCATAGGCAACAAGGTTTTTAAGTAAACGGTTAATTTCTTTTATGCGGTCTTTAATATGTTGGACTTCCTCTCGATTTTTTTGTATATCATACAATGAAATACGGCGAATCGGTATCTTAAGCAAGTGGTCAATATCTTCATCGGTAATGTCGCGTAAAAGTTCTGCTCGGAATGGTTCAAAGCCTTTGCGAACCGCTTGCAGAACACCATCAGCAGTTTTCATCGTTTCAATTTTTTTATAAATACGCTCTTCAATAAAAATACGCTCTAATGTACGCAAGTGTAATTTTTCGGTCAGCGTTTTCTTTTCATATTCCAGCTCGTCTTTAAGTATCTTCAAAAGTTGTTTTGAGTGGTTTTGTATAACCTGCGTTACGGTCATCTGCTGAGGCAAGGTATTGTTAATAACAAGCAGATTGCACGAAATAGATTGCTCACATTCAGTAAACGCATAGAGGGAATCCACCACTTCTGACGAGTACACACCTCGTGGTAGTTTCAATTCAATTTCGACTGTATCCGCTGTGTAATCACTGATTTCAGCAACTTTTACCTTCCCCGATTTTGTCGCAGCATCAATGGAGTTAATAATACTTTCGGTTGTGCTCCCAAACGGAAGTTCTCGAATGACAATTTTTTTTTCATCGGAAGTATCTAGTTTTGCTCGCACTAAAATTTTACCTAAGCCGTCCGCATATTCTGAAACATCAACCTGCCCACCAGTCGCAAAATCGGGAAACAGTTGGAATGTTTTTCCTGCAATACAGGCCTTTTCTGCTTCAATAACTTCACGGATATTATGCGGTAAAATTTTAGTAGACATACCAACGGCAATCCCCTCGGCACCCAAAACCAATACCACAGGAATTTTGGCTCGAAACGCTGTCGGCTCTTTACTACGCCCATCATACGAAGGCACATAAGTCGTAATATGCGGATTGTGGAAAATCTCTTTTGCGAAAGGAGTAATACGACATTCAATATAACGAGGTGCCGATGCTTCATCACCGGTAAAAAGGTTTCCAAAATTACCCTGCCGTTCGATAAAAAACTCTTTGTTCGCAAGAACAACCAAAGCGTTTCCGATAGAAGCATCTCCGTGAGGATGGTACTGCATACAGCGCCCCATCACATTTGCTACCTTATGAAACTTCCCATCATCCATTTCAAACAAGGTATGCAAAATGCGCCGTTGTACTGGTTTTAACCCATCCTCCAATGCAGGAATGGCACGATCCTTTATAACATAACTTGCATATTCTAAAAAATTATCTTTAAAAAGACTTTCAATATAATCCATGATACTCCAGTGTTTGCTCGTATTATACGAGTGCACCTAGAAAATGCAAGCACACAAAACGAGCATTATTTTACACTGATGACATATCGCCCATTATACATAATATTGCGCTTGTAAATCGTAGAGTTCTTTGTACTTACCTTCACTTGCTACTAAGGTGTCGTGTGTGCCGTCTTGGACAATACGACCTGAGTCAAACACGAGCGTGCGACTTGAAAACTTAGTAACAGCCATTCGATGCGAAATATAAAGCGAGCATCGGTCTTTGAAAAATTCATCAAACTGTTCATATATTTGGTTTTCAGCACGAGGGTCAAGGGCAGCAGTTGGTTCATCCAAAATTACAATGGGTGCATTCTTGTAAGCTGCACGAGCGATAGCAATTTTTTGCCCCTGCCCACCAGAAGGCGTAAACCCATCTTCATCAAAGTCACGATACACTAAAGTGTCCATTCCCTTGTCAAGTTTTACAAGTATTTCATCTAAACCAGTCGCTTTGATAATTTTTTCTAAGCGTTCAGAATCTTCTTTTGAGTTCAGTTTGTCGAATACAATATTATCTTGAATGCTAAAGGAAAAAAGTTTAAAGTCTTGAAATACAGCCGCAATCCAGGTTTGGTAATAATCGTAGTCAATATTTTTTATGTCAATACCATTAACCAAAATACGACCTTCTGTAGGTTCATAAAGCCGCATGAGCAACTTTACAAATGTAGATTTCCCTGCACCATTTTCACCAATGATTGCAATTCGCTCTTTGCTATTAAACTTAACAGACACATCTTTAAGTGCAAAATTTTCAGCATCACCATACTTAAAAGAAACATTTTCAAATTCAATGTCAAAAGTTTCTGGTAAAGTCGGTTTATCATTTCCAAAACTCGATTGCACTGGAACAGCCATATATTCTTTGTAAAACTCGTAATAGATTTTATACTCGGAAAGATTAGTAAGCTTTTGCATCAAAAACTGAAAGTTACTCGCAAACCTTGTAATAGCATCTAACTGCATTGAAAATTCGCCAACAGTAATCGCCCCTAAAATAGCACTTCGTATTACATACACATAACCTATTATTACTTGGGAAGCATCAATAAATACTAATCCAATTACCCCAAGCGTAAAGTTCCATGACATCTTTTTTACAACACTATAATACTCTTCAAATTTCTCTTTGTACTTTTTAGACAACCAATCAAAAAGTCCATTATTTCTAATTTCCTTACCATACTGAAAATCTTGGACTGTGTTATTAAAGTAAGAAATACGGCGTGCATGTACTGACATTTCAGTATGACGCTGCATCCTTGCTCCAATTATTCTTTTAAACACAACCTTATTCAAAAGCGCTATAACTACAATTAAGCCTACAACAACAGGGCTCAACTGCGATATAATCGCTGCTATCAAAATAAGTGCAAAAATATCACCTATACATGAAAATAATAATTCAACAGGCTCTCCAAAAGACTGATTAAATCCGTAAAGATAATTTTCTGCCTTTGCTTTTAAATCTAAAAAACTTTCTTTTTCGATTGACTCAAACGAAACTGAAATAAAACGGTTGTTTAGGTAAAATCGAAAATTATGTTCAAGTTTTGCTTTTTGAACCATAAGCAGACCAGTAATAATCTTTTGCATTATTAAATTAAATATTATAGTACCAATGTAAATTGCACAGTAGATAATACCTGCCTTCGCATCGCCTGCAAATATGGAATCAATAATGTATTTAGGGAATATAAGCCCACACATCGTTTTCAAAACCATAAAGACTTCTTGAAAAAAGAGCGTAAATAAAAAGGCAGGTCCGAACTTCCAACAAAGCTTAACATATTCCCAAATTGCCATAACTTTTATTCCTTCAAGGGTAAACCAAATTCCATTTTGGGCACTTCTAAAAACTCAAAATTTAAAAAATTTTTAGAAGTGCGCCGAGTTTGGAGCCTTGAAATTGCAAGGCTCCAAACATCGCATTGTCAAAGAGATCTCTAAAAACTGAAGTTTTTAGAGATTCCCTTTTATAGAAATATCATAACATAGAAAAAAAGTTTTGTCAATATTACCCTTTACCTCATTCCAAGAGCTCCCACCATCCGCTAGGAAACCAAAATTCCTGCTTAGAACACTAGCCCCCAAAAAAATTTGTAATTTTCTCTATTTTTTTGTTATTTTGGTTATTTTATACTTGCAAAATGCCGAAAATATCCCATAATATGGATAGTGAAAAGTGTAAACTTTTATGTCTGTAGGCAAACAAGTTACTAGAATTGGGAGGTTTTTATGAAAAATACCTTGAAACTTGTATCTTTTATTTTTTTAGCTGTCTTTGCGGTTGCTATAGTGGCCTGTCGTCAAAAGGTGGTGCCCTTAGTTGGGATTTCGTTTGATGAAGAGACTCTGTACATTGATGGTGGGACGAGTCAAAAACTTGTCATAAAATTCGATCCACCAAACGCAACAGATAAAAGCGTTACTTGGTCAAGCAGCGATGATACCAAGGTTTCTGTTGCAGAAGACGGCACTATTACCGCCAAAGCCCATACACCAAACGACAAGGCCACAATCACGGTGAAAAGTACGGACGGTGAGCATACTGCGACTTGCGAAATTATAGTAAAAGTGGTTCCTGTGCAGAGAGTGGTTTTACCTTCTATTTTGTATGCTGATATATACGCTGGCACTACACTACAAGCAAAGATAGAGCCTGAAAACGCAACATACAAGACCGTCACTTGGAGTTCAGCTGATGAGTCGATTGCAACTGTCGATAAAAACGGGGTTGTGATATTTGGTGGTCAAATGTTTGACAATGTAGAAATCACAGCAACAGCTTATGGGGAAGTTGCATCTGCCACTTCTAAGGTGTATATTATCAAGGCCCCTGAAGTAACCCAACTTCCTGGTTCGACGGATGGCTTAACTGAAAACGATGTCCCTGCAAATTTTGTGCGAATCGGCCCTTGTGCTATGCCACTAGGAGCGGGCGCTTCCTGGAATGTTACTATTACACAAGCCTATGAAATTTCCGACCACGAGGTTACGCAGGCAGAGTGGGAAAAATACATGGTCGTTAATCCAAGTCAGTTCAAAGATGACGATTCTGGCGAGAATTATAAAAAACGTCCTGTTGAAAATGTAACTTGGTTTGCTGCGATTGCGTATTGTAATAAGCGTTCGCTAGACGAGGGGCTTACACCTTGTTACTCTGTAGATGGTGTTACAGATTGGGAAAACCTAAAGTTTGATGCTAAATACGAAGGGACTACTAGTCAAATTCCGTATGGAGATGATCCAAAATGGTATAACGCAGTTTGTGATTTTAATGCAAATGGTTATCGCTTACCAACCGAAGCAGAATGGGAAATTGCCGCACGTGCTGAGATGGTTGGTGGAGTTGAAACTCACAATGATGATAACGATGATAATAAACAGCTTGAAAGTGCTTGGTCGGGTACTACTGTTGTTAATGACCTGATTAATTATGCATGGACTGATAAGAATAATACAAACAAACCTCATGAGGTTAAAATGAAACTGCCGAATGCGTATGGCTTATATGATATGAGTGGCAATATATCTGAGTTGTGTTGGGATTGGTATGTTGCTACTGCTCCTACAGGGGAAGATACTGATCCAAAAGGACATGATGCACCTACTGCCCCTATTAATCAATTTAATGGTGTAAAGGTTAATAAAGGTGGTTCTTTTAATGTTCAAGCGTATAGACATGCAGTGTCATATCGTAATAAAGGTTCAGCCAGAATGCCAGCTAACTGGCTAGGCTTCCGCGTGGTGCGAAACGCTAGCGAGTAGCGTAAAATAAAGGGCACTCGTTATGTAGCGCGTAATTTTGGGGCGACTATGGGTTGCCCCATTTTTTTTACTTGCTCGGCAACACAGCGCATGCCGACTTGCTTGGTAAACTTAGTGCAAGTCTAGCGAAGCAATCTCGTTGGTTTATGCATTACTTTACGCCGTCATTGGCGAGCCGACTTGCTCAGTAAACTTAGTGCAAGTCTCGCGAAGCAATCTCGCGGATTGGCCTTTAACCCTTAGATTGCTTCGAGTCGCTGCATATTGAAAAAACCTCCTTGTTTTTTCAATATGGCCGAGAATTAAAAATGTGCAGGAATTTGTTTTTAATTCTCGCATTATCACCTCGTACATCCTTGTACGAGGATTTGGCGTATTGGTATTTCCTCGCAATCACAATTAGAACTAATCGTTCCGCACCCTTGCAATGACAGAGCGGCGCAAACCAAAGACCTGTAAAACTGGTAGAACCAACCTAGGGTAAAACCAAAGCCCCTCAAAACTAAAATGAGCGCAACCACTTGCTTTTTTCTATAAATAGATATATCATGGAGTTTTCTATCTTTATTAAGTCAAATTAAGGAGAATTATATGACACAAGATGACAGAATGAAGTTCGCTCCAGAGCCATACAAAATTAAAATGGTAGAACCTATGGCAACCTTGACAAAGGACGAACGAAAAAAAGCCTTAGCAACTGCTGGCTACAATACCTTTTTAATTAAATCAGAAGAATGTTTTATTGACATCCTTACCGACTCTGGTACAAACGCAATGAGCGACCGCCAATGGGCTGGTTTAATGATGGGCGATGAGGCTTACGGCGGTTCTCGGAACTTTTATCATTTAGAAGAAACAGTGCGAGAACTGTTCGGCTTTAAATATGTTGTTCCGACACATCAAGGTCGTGGTGCAGAAAATATTCTTTCTTCGTTAACGATTAAACCTGGCGATTATGTTCCTGGCAATATGTATTTTACTACAACGCGCTTCCACCAAGAACGCAACGGGGCAACTTTCCGTGATGTTGTCATTGATGAAGCCCACGACCCAAATCGTGATGATGTACCGTTTAAGGGTAATGTAGACCTTAAAAAATTCCAAGCCCTCATCGATGAAGTAGGGGCAGAAAAAATCCCGTACATTTGTCTTGCTGTTACGGTCAACCTTGCTGGTGGTCAACCTGTTTCTATGGAAAATATTCGTGCTACGAGTGAACTTGCACACAAATACGGCATTAAGGTAATGTATGATGCAACTCGCTGTGTTGAAAATGCTTATTTTATTAAATCTCGCGAAAAAGGCTATGAAAATAAGTCTATCAAAGAAATCGTTCACGAAATGTTTTCTTATGGCGATGGCTGTACAATGAGTGGTAAAAAAGACTGCTTGACAAATATCGGTGGTTTTTTGTGTATGAATGATCAAGACTTATACACTCGTGCAACAGGCATGGTTGTTCAGTTTGAAGGTATGCCAACTTATGGTGGTATGGCAGGACGCGATATGGAAGCTATGGCTATTGGTTTGCGTGAATCAATGGACGAAGCCTACATCAGCCATCGTGTCAACCAAATCCGTTATCTCGGCGAAAAACTAAACAGCGGTAATGTGCCAATGGTTAAGCCTTACGGTGGACACGCAATATTTATTGATGCTCGTGCATTTTTAGACCACCTTGACCAAGAAGCCGACTTACCGGCACAAGCGCTTTCGGCTGCTGTGTATCAGTATTCAGGCGTAAGAACGATGGAGCGTGGTATTGTTTCAGCAGGTCGCGATAACATCACTGGCAAAAACCACCATCCGAAACTTGAAACAATCCGCTTGACAATTCCACGCCGAGTGTACACCTATGCTCATTTAGATTATGTCGCTGATTCAATTATCGAACTGTATCAAAGACGGCATGATATTTCAGGCTTAAAGTGGGTATACGAACCAAGCGTTTTACGCTTTTTTACAGGCCGCTTTGAACCTAAAAACGGCGAACTGATTAAGGGGTATTAACCTTTAAGTCGTTTTTTGTTATAGAGTTTACTATCGGCTTCTTTTACAAGTGTTTCACGGTTTGTATGCGGTGAAGTACAAGTTGAAAAGCCGATAGTTACCTTTAGTGAATACAAAAAACTTTTATATCTTTTCCACATAAGTGGCTTTTTATGCTACCTGTAAAAATATCTTTTTCAGAGTTTTGAAACCCCGAAAAGATACCCCCCCCTTTAGTTTCCGGCACCTATAAACCACCTACAAAAAAAAGCGAAGCAGTTTTTCCTTGCATTTTGTTATTGGTCTATACCGCAAAGGCATATCAAATGTTATTCCTTGTTTCAAAATACTTTTATAGTGGGTAAAGGTTTCAAAACTTTTTTTACCGTGATATGCACCCATTCCAGAAGCCCCGACTCCACCAAATGGTAAATACGCACTCGCCAAATGCATTACCGTATCGTTAATACACCCACCCCCGAATGAACATGTTGTTAAAACTTTTCGTTGAATCTGCGCATCTTTTGTAAAAAGATAGAGAGCAAGCGGTTTTGGTCGAGATATAATCCAGTCAATACATGTTTGTATATTTTCATAGGGAATGATTGGTAAAATTGGTCCAAAAATTTCTTCTTGTAACACTTGAGAATCACTTGCACAATCTGTCAAGATTGTTGGCTCAATAAAAAGTCTTTTTTTATCGGTATGACCACCAAGCACAATAGTCCCTTCTTTTAACAAAGCAAGCAACCGATTAAAATGCTTTTCATTCACTATCGTAGTCATGCTTGACATATCCCCATTAGGAAAAAACTGCATGATAGCTTTTTTATACGCTTCAATAAATTCTGTCTCGACATGTGAATCCACAAAAAGATAATCAGGCGCAACACATGTCTGTCCTGCATTGAGGATTTTTCCAAAAGCAATTCGTCTAGCGGCAATTTCAATATCCACGGTTTTATCAACTATCACAGGACTTTTCCCCCCAAGTTCCAATGTAACAGGCGTTAAAAACCGCGATGCTTTTTCCAAAACAAGTCGCCCAACAGTGGTACTTCCTGTAAAAAATATATAATCAAAGTGTTCTTCTAAAAGTGCCTGATTTTCCTCTCTGCCACCCTCGACAACAGCGACATATTCAGGTGGAAAGCAGGATGTTACTATGTCGGCAATGACAGCACTCGCATGTGGAGTATATCCAGATGGTTTAAGGATAGCCGTACAGCCTGCTGAAATTGCCCCGACAAGAGGCTCCAAACACAAAAGCACAGGATAATTCCACGGTGAAATGATGAGCGATACCCCATAAGGTTCAGGCATAATATATGACTTTGCAGGAATTTGAGCAAGTGAGGGGCGCACTCGTTTTACTCTCATCCAAGTGGCCAAATGCTTAAGATGAAACTTAATTTCCGAAAGAACAAGCCCAGTTTCGCTCATATATGTTTCAAAACGAGATTTATTAAAATCGCATAACAGGGCATTTTCAATATCCGAAGCCTTTTCCTGCACCGTCTTAAATAGTTTTTTTAATGCATCTTTGCGAAAGCTATAAGTTAAGGTACTCCCCGTCCTAAAAAATTCTCTCTGCTTTTTTACTAATTCCGAAAAATCCATATTATCTACATCACTAAATATCCGCAGTATGCTATAAACCCACAAGCCTTGTAAACCTTCTCCCTATAAAACACCAGAGAATGTTTTACTTCTTGCTTACAGCCATACTACAAACTTCAAAAACACATCTTATACGGATTATAAAAAAGTGTGAGTTTTTACGCTCACACTTTTTTAGTTGACTACTTTACCTAATCCCGATTTAACTTAAACCCTCGATGTAGCCATTGACAAAATCGATATGCATTGCTTGTGGCTCTTTCGGCAAGCCAGGCATACGCATCATTTCGCCCATAATCGGAACCAATATTTCTGCTCCATTATTTAGAACCAATTCGCGTACATGCATTTGGAAATCTTTCGGAACACCGTACAACTTAGGGTCAGCAGAAAAAGAATACTGTGTTTTTGCAATACACACAGGATACTTAGCCGCTTCAGTTCCTTCAAGTTTTTTGATAACAGATTCAGCCGCTGCCTCATAAGTGACAGAAGCTGCCCCATATATCTCCTTGCAGACTTTTTCAATTTTTGTTTTAATACTGTCATCATCTGTATAGGTAAATCGAAGTGGCTTAGAGGGCTCTTTTTCAATTTTTTCTACTACCAAACGAGCAAGGGCTTCAGCACCACTACCACCTTCCCCAAATGCACTGTTGATAGCAAAACCAACACCTTGCTTTTCGCAATGCTCTCGTATAATAGCGAGCTCATCATCAGTATCGTATCCATACCTATTTAATGCGACAACAACCGTTTGCCCAAATTTTTTCATATTTTCAATATGCTTATCCAAATTGGCAAGTCCTTTTTTCAAGGCTTCTGCATTCGGTTTAGAAATTTCTTTTTCAGGTACACTACCGTGCATTTTTAAGCCACCAGTTGTAGCAGCAATAACGGTCAATGCTGGGGAAAGCCCTGCTTTGCGGCACTTAATATCAAAAAACTTTTCAGCACCCAAATCAGCAGCAAACCCTGCCTCAGTGATAACATAATCCCCAAATGAAAGCGCCGTTTTTGTTGCAATAATAGAATTACACCCATGTGCAATATTTGCAAACGGACCACCATGTATAAAAGCAGGGGTTTGTTCTGTTGTTTGTACAAGATTTGGGTTAATTGCATTCTTCAAAAGAACAACAATGGAACCAGCGACACCCATATCTTTCACCGTAACAGGCTTGTTTTCTTGGTCATACCCTACTATAATCTTTTCTATGCGGCGGCGTAAATCGTCAATATCATTTGACAAGCAAAAAATAGCCATTATTTCGCTCGCAGGCGTAATATCAAAGCCTGATTCGCTTACCACGCCGTTCCCATCACCGAGCCCGGTCACAACTTTTCTCAATGCCCTGTCATTGACATCTAAAACTCGTTTCCAAATAACCTTCTTTAATTCTTTAGAAGTACCTGCATTACGGAAATTATAATTATCAACAAGCGCACTAATCATATTATGGGCGGTTGTAATTGCATGAAAGTCCCCAGTAAAATGCAAATTTATATCTTCCATAGGGAGAACTTGCGCATATCCCCCACCAGCGGCCCCACCTTTCATACCAAAACACGGTCCCAATGAAGGTTCGCGCAAAGCAACTACAGCATTTTTTCCTATTTTTTGCATCCCCAACGCCAAACCAATCGAAACGGTAGTCTTTCCTATCCCGGCTTTCGTAGGAGTAATTGCAGTAACCAAAATCAGTTTATTTGAATGAATGCGCTTTTCATCTATAACTGAATAATCAACTTTCGCAATATATTTACCATACGGAACTAATGTGTCTTCATTAATTCCCAAACATGTTGCAACATCTGTAATTTTTTTTAGCTTAGTTTCTCTAGCTATTTCAATATCTGTTTTCATACAGATAATTTTATATATATCTCTAAATTATACAAGTCAGCCACAACAAATAAAAGCACACTTTACTATAAAATGTGCTTTTATTTCTTTTCAAAGGCATTTGTTTTATATAGCAATTAAGGGGCTCTGAGGGGTGCCTACACTCTTACAGCTAAGACCACCTCCCCCTAAAAACAGCAGTATCACAACAAGTGAGCCACTGACTTTTTCGATGCTGATAAAAAGTTAAATCGTAAACTTTTCCAGTTCTTTTTGTACTGCCAAAATAGATTCACTATTTTTTTCAGACATTGTAACTAATGAACTTATCGCATCGTTAATATTACCCGTTTCAAGCATAGTTGCATCCATACCAGAAGTGATAACATTAGTAATATGAGTTAAGTTGACAATATCTCCAGTAATCTTGTGACTACCAGTAAGCATTTCATCAGAGCCTCGTTTTACTTCAGTTGTAATTTTATTAATATCCTTTATCCCTCTCAGGATTTGCTCGGAGCCTGCTGTTTGCTCTTGCATAGCCTGCATAATAGTTTCTTCTTGCCGTTTCACTCTCCCTACCAAGTTGAAAATCGCTTCAAACTGGGCATCAAGAGTTTTATCAGCGGTACTTAAACTTTCTATCTTTTTCTTCAACTCGTTCAAAACTGTTGTAATTACCTGCCCTTGAGCATTGGATTCTTCAGCCAGTTTTCTAATTTCATCAGCAACAACGGCAAAACCTTTTCCGCTTTCACCGGCATGGGCGGCTTCGATTGCTGCATTCATCGCAAGAAGGTTTGTCTGTTCTGCGATATTTTGTATTACCTCACTTGCTTCAATCAAGCCCTCAGAGTCACTCAAAAGCGTTTCTGTCAATGAACCTGTATTCTGGATAGCAGCACGCCCCTTAGTGGATGCAATACTCAAGTGTTCTACTACATCGGTATTTTGCTGTAGAATCTTTGAAACAGAACTTATATTAGCAATCATTTCTTCAATAGACGAAGATGACTCTTCTACAGTAGCGGCTTGTGAGTCAATGCGCGTTTTTAAACCTTCTATTGTGCGGACAATCTGTTCGACAGCACTAGCGGTTTCGGTTACACGGGCTGACTGATCCTTAATATTATCTTGCATTTGTGAAATATTGCTAATGATACTTTCTGTAGAATTTTTTACACTATCGACCGAGCCATTCAAATCTGTAGCGATGGATACCATAGTATCTGAACTACCTTTCACGCTTGACACAACATTTCTTGTTTTAGCAACTGTTGCATTAAAGTAGGTTGCTAAATCGCCAACTTCGTCATTGGTTTTTATATTAAGTTGTGCATTGAGGTTGCCTGTTCCTTCTGAAATTTCTTGCAAAGCACTTGTGGCAATGCCTAATGGCTTCAAAATAGCGTAGAAGATACCGAGCAAAACTAATATACATGGAACAAGCGCTATCATCACTAACACAAGGAAGTTTATAATCAACATCCTAACTGGTGCATATACTACAGTTTCAGGAACAAGTATTGTAATCTTATAATCTCCACTTGCTCCAGATTGAGAATAGAGCCTCTGACGAATGCCATCATATTCTGTTTCCAAAAACTGCTCTCCTCGCATCAGCCCATTTGCAACTTCCGCTGAATATCCTTCTTCGACAGTTTTCCCTAATTTAGCAAGGTTTGTAGAATAGATTATTGTATTGCTCGCATCACTACAAAAAAGAGAACTGATTGTCGATAAAAACTCTAAATCATCATCAGTAAATAAATCAGAAAATGTATCCAAAGCCAAATCAACACCGACAACACCAAGAATAGCGCCATTTCTCATAATGCGTGTCGATATAGGTAAAACGGCTCGTCCAGTTGCAGCAGAAATATAAACTGACCCAAGATGAACATCATTTTCTGCCGATAGCGCCCCTTGATACCACTCTCGTGAACGACCATCTAAGCCTAAAAGATGGCGTAACGGGGTCCCCGTGACAACCGTTCCATTTGTATATGAAAAAAAGACATCATCAAAATAAGTAAAATACTGATAATATTGTTTTAAGACATCATCTATCAGTTCATCAGTAGTAAATTCTTGATCATCAAGCAAGTTTTTTAAATCATGAACGACAACCCTTCCTCGCTCTAATAAAATACCAAATTTTTCCACATAATATTTTATATGCGTTGTCATTTGATCATCAATATGCTTAGTCAATTCTGAACGAATAGCAAATGAAAAAATAAATGACACAACAATGGCAGCAAAACCAAGCAAACAAAATAAAGATAGAAATATCTTTCTCCGAATTTTCACAATACCCTCACTTATAATCAAAATTTAAGACTACATAATTCAAGGCCAACTAGGGACTGACACCAATAATTTTAACTGAGAACTAAAATTATCCACAAGAGCACCTTTAATTATCAATACTATATAAAATTATCGCTCTATTCAATGCAACATCAGTTTTGCTCCTTGTTGCATTGCGTGCGCATTATGCGCACATTTTAATAAAGCGAATTTCTTTATTGCAAGTAACACCAAGAAAGAAACTCGGCATTTAAAAACAGCATGCTTATTTCAGTGCTGTTTTTAACCCTTATTTTTAACGAACTAGTTAATATAAGTAAACATGGATTATACTAGATATTTAAAAATTTTCAAGATTATATCTTTTTTTTATTTGTCGCTTTTAGGATAGCCCTCATTGAGTATAGGGATATATTTACTTTCTTAGGAAAAGTATTTACTTTTTTTATCAAAATCAAGATGATGCATGGCGAATATTCACAAAGCCGTATTTTTGAGATTACCCGGCTACCCGACATATATCCATTTTGTTATAAATAGCCACAAAAAAAAACCACTCTTGGAGCCTCTGTAACAAGACCCATTTGAGTGGCTTTTATTTGTTTTAGTTATGGTAAGGTTTAGTTATCTTTAGCACCTAAGCCTTGTGGAACTAAGCCTTTTTGTAGTGCATCGGCATAAGTTGCTGAAATCTTGATCTTTCCAGAAGAAATATCACTAGAAATAGTCTTTAATGCCTCAATAATTTCAGCTCGTAACTCAGGATTTGCAGCAGAAGCCCCTACACCGTTTTGTTCCATAGTCAAAGTATACACTTTACCTACGAATGCATTAGCTTTTACATTATTTAAAGCAAGTTTAGCGGAGTTTTCAACTCGTTTGAGCATCGAAGTTAAAACAGCAGATTTTTTTCCATCATAGATTCCGTCTTCATACTGGTCAGAGTCAACCCCAATAGCCCATACATTTTTACCCTGCATTCTGTATTCTTTTGCTTGGGCAATAGTTCCATTTCCTGTACCACCAGCAGCAGAGAAAATAGCATATACGCCACTATCATACCAGTTTTTAGCTTGTGTTTTTGCTAATTCTGGCTTTCCCCAGTCATTTGCATAGTAGTCAACAATAGGAGCATTAGGGAGAACTGAGCGGATACCTTGGATATATCCCATTTCAAACTTAGTAATAGTTGCACCTGGCACACCACCAATAAAACCAAAACGAGGATTTTGAATACCTTCAAGTTGTGCTTGCATAGCAGCAACGACACCAACAAGGTACGAACCCTGCTCTTCTGTAAAAACACAGTTCATAACATTTGGGAGATTTACATAGTCTACATCTGCAATCATATATTTTTGATTTGGATACAGTGCAGCAACTTCAGCTAAAGCGTCTGCAAAAGTAAACCCATTAGTAATGATTAAGTCGTAACCCTCATCGGAAACTTGCTTGAGCGTTGGAACATACATATCTTGACTTTGACATGTTACAAAGTCATAATAAACCCCACGACCTTTCATATTTTCCCAAGTATCACCGTAGAACTCTAAAATCCCACGCCATGTAGCAGCGTTAAAGGATTTATCATCAATACCTGTTGCATCAGTAATCAATCGTACAGTTGGGATTGTTTTGTCAAGTTCTGCACGAGCATTACTAGATATAGTAGTGTCTTCCTTTTTGTTACACCCGACAAAAACAAGCGAAACAAAAAGAGTAAAAGCTAAAAGTACTTTTATTTTTTTCATATAGAGACTCCTCATCGGCCCATATTTTACTAAAAAACAAATTATATGCAAGTATTTTTTTGAAGTTTTTCTGTGCAAAGCAAGCGCAATAGGGACTCCTTTCTATCGTACAAACAGGTGTACATCAAAACTGCATCTTTATCTACACCACTAAAACTCAATTTTTACGATTTTTACAAAGTAAAACGAAAAAAGATTCAAAAAGGGCTTGACTTTTTTTTTATTTTATGGTAAAAGACTAACATTATTAGTCTCCATCGTCTAGTGGTTAGGACATCGGGTTTTCATCCCGACAACGGGGGTTCAATTCCCCCTGGAGATGTCTTTTCCCTTTTCAGAGCCACTCCCTTTTTTCGTTTTTTCTTCTTTGTATTGTTTCCAGTGCCCAACAAACAGGATTATTTTTTCAAAGATAAAAATAAATATAAGAATAGCGCATGCAAATAAAAAGTATTGCACGATTTTATCAAAGATACTGTTGTGGAACAAGAGAGAAATCAAAGCAAGAAAATACAGAAACATTGTCGATGCAATAGTAATTTTACCACCAATGGTTGATTTAGGATTCATAGGGAATCCTAAGGCTAAAAATTTTACCATTCCATAAGCCTGAATAAAAAGCCTTATAAAAAGGAGGAGAAAAAACCATAATGGGAGTATTTTCATTTCGTAAAATAGCCCCGAAATAAAAATAAGCAAGGCATAATCGCACATTGAATCAATCATCTTACCAATATGGGTCGTTTCATGAAGTCTTCTTGCAATAAAACCATCGAGCGCATCCGACAAAAAAATAATAACAGCATAGATAATAGCACAAATGAGTATGGTTCTCTTTTCCGAAAACCAAATTAAATAACCGATGGGCATTACAGCCGATGCCCTAAAAAGTGAAATTGTATTAGCTAAGTTTATCTCTTCAAGGTCCTCCGTTGTTTCAATCTTGTAAAATGCTTCTGTATGAGAAGCCAAATAAAAATAGATAACTAAATGCCACAAAAAATTAAACAAAAAAAATGAATAAAATGAGTGTCTCGGAAGTTTAAAAATAAGATAAAAGGCAACTATAAGTACTGATTGAAATATACAATATACCGTAATTAACTTTGCAATTTTCGTTCTCATATATGTGCATTATATCTGTTATGAGGCTTTTTTTCAAGATAAAACATCCTATGGGTATAGTCCTCGATGTACTCCGTTTTATCGCTATAGGTTTTCTACTGTGGGCATACAAACATAACAACCTTAAACCCGAATTTTCCCTGTGTAAATCACGCCTGAGTCTATTAAGTCGTACCAAATAGTTTTATCGCATTTTCATACACAAGATGCGATAAACTTTGTATATCGGTTGCTCTCATGCTCGCTACACAGTCATATACATACTTAACTAATAAGGGTGTATTTTGACTACCACGATACGGTGTAGGCGCAAGATATGGGGCATCAGTTTCCAAAAGCAATTTTTCGTCTGGTATGGATTCTACCAGTTTTGACATTGCAGCCCGTTTTGCTTTTGTCGTTGGGTATGTACAGTTACCCGAAAAGGAAATATGCCAGCCTCTTTCTAAAAAAGCGTTTGCTTCCTCTTTTCCGTATGCAAAACAATGAATAACTCCATTATTATACCCAACCGTATCGATAATCTTTAGTGTATCGGCAAACGCATCTCGGCTATGAACAATAACAGGGAGATTATATTTTTTTGCGAGTCGTAATTGTCTTTCAAATAACAACTCTTCACCAGCTATATCATTTGTTCCACCTTTTTCCTTATGTGCAACTGTATTTCCATTCCAATATCTATCCAAGCCACATTCCCCTAAGGCAATTTTAAGGTTTTGATTTAAGGCTTGCACAATATGTTCTTCTAATACAGCAAGCGAGTGGTCGATACAGGCTATATACTGTGCATCTGGCCAAATCCCTAAGGAAAAATGGTAAAACGATGGTATTTCAGATAAAAGTTCTTTTGCTAAACTAAATCGTGCAGGAAAATCATCAGGTTTTGTTCCAATATCTTGAACAAAGCAGAGTTCGGTTTTTATTTTTTCGAGGATGGTCGGCAATTCTTCTTTTTTATAGTAGCTAAATAGGTGACAGTGTGTATCTGAAAGCATATCTTGTATCATACTAAAAATGATATAAAAGCTCAACTACAAGCCGTAGGCTAAAAGGGCGCTCTTTATGGAAGGCTTCTACAAGTCGGTTAGGTCTATAATGAGTAAAAACTTCTCGTAGAAGCCATACCGGCATGCGTCACGCCCCCCTTTGTGTATAACATCTACTCGTAGAGCAAGTAGGGTTTTCGCTGCTCTTCAAAGCGAGCAACATCATTTTCCATACGCTCAAGGGTGTGTTCTGCCGAAAAATCGGACGCTGTAAACCAGTTAGTTCCAGAAAGTAGGTTAATGGAAGCAAGTTTATATCCTTGGTCAGTTATTTTAAAGTGGCTTGGGTAGTCCTTTTTTAAGAGTGCAAACATCTGCACGGCAGTTTTGACGCTTTTAAACTTATTTTTGTCGGTGACAATCACTTGGATGCCATTACACGCAACACCTTTGTACAGGGAGTCGGTGGGGGTAAAATACGCAGGGTAAAAAAAGACACCTTCTAGGTTGAGGGCATTTAGTTTTTCCGAAAAATCTTCAGCATCAATGTATGGAGCCCCGATGTATTCAAATGGCATTGTCGTACCGCGCCCCACCGACAGATTTACCCCTTCAAATAGACACATTCCAGAATAAACAATCGCTGTTTCGGCATGTGGAATATTTGGTGAAGTGGGAATCCACATAAGCGGATATTCTGAAAAATACTTTGCTGGCTCATACCCTTGCATTGAAATAATAGTCAGTTTGGAATGTATTTTAAATTCCTTTTGGAACATATAGGCAAGTTCTCCTACCGTCATACCGTGTCTTTGCGCTATGGGGAGATACCCAACAAATGAGCGATATTCAAGTTGCAAAATAGCGCCCTCAACGGTATTGCCTATTGGATTCGGGCGGTCAAATACAACGACTTCTACATTATTTTCGGCACAGGCTTCCATTGCGTAGCAAAGCGTCCAAATATAAGTGTAAAAACGCGCTCCGACATCCTGAATATCAAAACAGAGTACATCAATTTTGCGGAGCATGTCAGTTGTTGGGCGCTTTGTATTTCCATACAAGCTATAAACAGGAAGTCCTGTTTTTTTATCGATACTGTGGGAAACAGTTTTGCCCGCTGTTTCGCTCCCGCGTATACCATGTTCCGGAGAAAAAAGAGCAACTAAGTTCACTTTTTCGTACAAAATATCAATACTACTGCGCCCTGCTTTGTCTATGCCTGTCGCATTTGTGATAAGTCCAACACGCTTACCTGAAAATAAATGAGCATATTCATCAATTCGCTCAATTCCTAATAGAAAAGGCTCAACCGGAACAGTTTCATTAGGCTCATTATTAATATCGGTCGTAGCTCCATCGCGGGGAGTTTCAACATTCGTTTTATCTTCTTTAGGGATGCCTATATTATCTTGAGTATCGGATATATTAAGTGTTTCGTTTGCATCAACTTCTCCCTTTGTTTTCGGATGTGAAACACAACTAAGTAACATTTCAAAGCACAGTATAGCCATCGCTATAAAACATATTTTTTTGTTTTTCATACAAATTCCTATATTTTGTGCGTTCGCAATAAAATGAGAACGCACAAATCAATACAGCATGTTTGCATCGCAAACTGCACGTTAAAATACGCCCTAATATTGCAATGCGTATTTTAAACCTTCCCAATATTTCGTGCGTTCGCAATAAAATGAGAACGCATAAATCAATACAGCATGTTTGCATCGCAAACTGCATGTTAAAATACGCCCTAATATTGCAATGCGTATTTTAAACCTTCCTAATATTTCGTGCATTCGCAATAAAATGAGAACGCACAAACCAATAAAGCATGTTTGCATCGCAAACTGCATGTTAAAATAAAACAAAGAGCAAAACATCAGTTTTGACACTTGTTTTATCCCATAGTTAAAAAAAGTATCGGCACTTTCAAAGGCAAAATATATCACTATTATATTTCTAACTCATATCCAATGGTTCCAAGGAGGCTGTCCCTCACTCCTAACTACCACGACGATAATCAGCAAACCAAGTAGGGACGGTAGGAGATTTTTAAAGGACGCTCTATTTTAAATTATTTTCCAAAAATTTCGTAATTTCTTTTGCTGTATTCGTTTTTAGAAAATCCCGAAGTGTCTTTGAAACTTTGGAGCGTTTTTTTATAACCTGCATAATAGCATTCAAGTCCTTATGCGAACCTGGATTATTAAAATTTTTTTGAGTTATGGTCATTTCGTACTTTTTAGTTGCCAGTTCAATTAACAACGAAGAAAAATAATCCATATCAGTTTGGAAAAAAGCCGAATAGATAATTGAAGTTATCGCTCCGTAATTTTTTATCAAATAATAGTCTCCCTCGTATTTTTGGCTCGCAACATATTTGGAATGTTTTGCATTTGTCAAAAGAATAATACTTACATTATTTTCTGTATCTATGAGGGTGAGCGTTCCTGTCCAGCCGGTATGACCTACGGTACGAGGAGAAGCCATTGTCGAAAAAGCCCAGCGATACGCATCTATATTTTGCATTCTCCAACCAAGTGCATACGAATTCCCGTATTGGCTCGGCCCTAAAAAAGTATTAACCGTTTCCCTATCAAAAAGTCGTATGTTTCCATAGCCACCACCATTTATTATCACTTGTGCGAGGATACTAAGCGTTTCAGCATTGGCGAATAAACCAGCATGCCCTGAAACTTCATTCATCGCTACAAAACTTTCTGGGTCATGTACATGACCATGCGCAAAACCTCTAAAACGCTCACCAGCCTTTGAGCGATTTAAGCCTTGCTCGGTAGCCGCTATTTCATCTAGCGAAAATCCATGCTCCGTTGGCTTAAAGCAAATCCTGTCAAGTCCGAGCGGCTCATAAATATTTTGTTCCACATATACATCAAAATCCATTTCTGTCACTTTTTCAACAATAAATGACAAAAGCATAAAGTTTATATCCGAATACAGAACACTCGTCCCTACATTACTGATGAGCCTTGTCGTAAGAATTTGCTCTAATGTAATTGCACGCCGCTCGGCTTCGGAAGCATTTTTTACAACCGATTTGCCATAATATGCCCCACCTGCAGGAAATCCTGAGCTATGAGTCAACAAATGTTCTATAGTCATTTCGGATTTTCCCGTGTAGCTTGCATTTTTCGCATCAGCAAAACTCGGAAAAAAATCTTGTACCTTATCATGAATTGAAATCTTTTGTTCAAACACAAGTCGCTGTATTGCAAAAAGGCTTGCATACATTTTTGTATTGCTTGCTAGGTCGTACAGTGTTTTTCGCGTTACCTTTGCAGGCTCTGGGGAATACTTTGCAGCATCATAAATGGTTCCATAGCTGGTATTCTTTATCATTACGCCATCTTTCACAACAACTAATTGTAGAGATGGAAACCCATTTTCGACTTCCGCTTTGAGAATTTCATCAAGGAGCTTAAAGGCAGCATAATTAATCCCCGAAACGGTATGAGTACTCTCTGTAATAGTAGGATAGGGAATACGCACGGCAAGTCTACTATTGTTGTTTTTTTTGGAAACATTAGAAAGATATATAATATTTCGCCCATTTTCTACTAAAGCCGAAATATTTACCTTGCAGAAACCAAGTTTACAGATTTCTGTCGTGTCAATTTTGGTATCGTTTATATAGCAGGTAAAAGACTGTATCCCACTGGCATCAAAAAAAACTTCACAATTATTTTTAAATGCCGTGAACGAATAATAATTATTTGGTAATATCGCATCGTAGTAGACATAGTCCGAAAAATCGGGTACCATGACATCTACTTGTACTGCAACATAGCCTACATCAGGTTTTTTTTTAGCCCTTTCTGAACTTGGGTCCTCATCATCTTCCGGAACAAACCCATCTAATTGACGAGGAGAGCCAACCAACTGGGAAAACTCCACTGGACTAATTTGAATAACAGTTATACTACTGGACTTTGTCGAAACACAAGAACTTAGATAGCTAACGACTATAAAAAAAAACAAAAGCCGTAAAATTTTTTTCATCAAGGGGATTATATTTAATTCTATTCTAAATAACTAGAGGAAATCTCTAAAAACTTCAATATTCTTAATGAACATTTTCAAAGACCCCACTAAAAAGTATGACAAGAAAGCAAAACATCAAGACGAGTTTTTAGAGGTTCCCTACTGTATATACGCAAGGTTTTGTAAAATAATTCTAACCTTTAATGATTTATTTTGTTTTTTGAATAGGACATGAAAAAGGTTTATTGTATCATACTATCATTCTTTTTTTTTACTACCTTTTTAGCCGCTGAAGACCCATTTTGGACCTTGGTTATGGCAGGCAAGAATGTTGCGCCACCGGTGACTTGGAACAAACATATTTATTTTATTGGTGATGATAAGGCGCTTAACTGTATTTCTATTGATGGCTCATTTGTATGGCGACGCAACACTGACGGCATTGGCAACTTTATTTCTATCTCACAATCAGGACTCATTTTTGTTTCTACTCGTACCGGAAAACTACAAGCATTTTCCTCGCAAGGAATTCCCATTTGGACATTTGACTTAGATGAAACACCGCTCTATGCACCATATAGTAGCCTTGATGGAAGATTGTTTGTTTTAACTTCCAAAACTCTTTTTTGTTTTAGCCAGCAAGGTGTACTTAAATGGAAACATACCTTACAATCGGAGCCCATTTTAGATATAACCGAAACAGGTAACGGTGAAATTATTTTAGTTTTGAAAAACGGTGATTTTATACGGCTTTCAGTATTCGGACACTTAAACGAAGAAAAAAAACTAGTAAAAATGGTTTCTGCTCTTTCAAAAGCCCCTTCAGGATACTTAATGGCATGTACAGATGGCTCTCTTTTCTACTACAAAACAGTTTTGGGCTCTGAATCCGTTTGGCAAGTAAAAACTTCAAGCCCGGCAGTTTCCTTGACCTATGCATCCGGAAAATACCTTGCAGTATGCAAAGATGGTTCTGTTTGGTTTTCCACTATCGAGGAAAATGAAAAAGTCTGGTTTGCACAACTTAGTTTTCGGTTTTCTGATACAAATCCTGTTATCCGCATACTCAAAGATGAAATCCATATTACAGCCTTAGGCTTTGGCGCTTGTCTTCTTTCAAATGGAACAATAAAGTGGCAGGCATCAATCCCAGAAATATCAACAAGAAGTGTTATAACCGAAAACGGTATGCTCATCGGGACATCCGGGAAAATTATTAATGCATACCGTATGGAAGTAAAATTCTTACGCACAAGCGAGCATGCCGAAATTTTAGATGATAGTTATAATATTATTGACAACACCCCACTTACTATTCCACCAGTTTTTGATAGTGCCGGCAGTAAAAGCCTTTTTTCTGAAATAAACAAGGCCATAAAGACAGGAACGCTTGCCGAAAACGAACCTGTATATGCCGCTTCATTAGTTGGAATTCTACAAAATAAATGGAAAACACAGTTTGGGCAAAACTTTACTGTCACAGAAAGGGCAGAGGCAGCAAGTTTGCTAGGGAGTTTAGGCTCCTACGAATACCGCCAGTATCTTATAGACGAAGGATACAAAACTAATAACCAAACACTTACTGTAGGTATCGTTAAGGGGCTACGGCTTATAGCATACGACCCAGATGGAAAAACCCTAGAGTATTTGTCACATGTTATAACAAAAACGCCATACAATGATTCTGAAACAATGAAAGCGGTTTGTGACTGTTTACAGCAACTTTCTAGCTTTGGCGATTATACAACAAGTACTAGAACAATTTCTGCACTTTTCTCTATAATTAATGGAAAATTTTCAAGTAATATTAAGTCTTATGCAAGACAAAAAATTGAAAATATTGTACAATAGTATTGTATAATACTGTCTGGAGGATTTTATGAAAAAAATCTTGTGTTTGCTACTTTCTAGCATTTTTATCTTTTCTAGCATTAGTGTTGAAGTAGATGAAGATGAAATTAGAACAAGTGGCGGTTCCATAGAGTTTATCAATTATAGTGGAACCCATACCCAAATTGATACTATAGAACAAATTCGAGGTATAGGAACTCAGCTCGGTGGCGCAGCGACTACTGGCAGAGCAGGTGAACAGGGGCGTTATTATGTAATGCACATTGTCGACCCAAATGATACGAAAGGTTTTGATGCCGATATTTTAATCATAGGGGAACGAGCAGCTGTAGACCATATCAACAACTTACGCCTTATACTCGCTGGTTACTTGCAAGGTGCATACGGTTATTCTGCAAATGATGCTTCAACAATAGCCCACTTTGTAACAATCTATAATGCTGTTCACCGGGGCGATATGGCATACTTTACTTCAAAATATAAAACTGCTGTTACTACCAATCTAACCTCTGACAAAGTAGGTCTTTCAACACGGTATGACGAATGGCCAGGTAAAACCCAAATCGTTATTCCTTTGTCTGATCCTCGTTTTGCTGGCACAATCAGTTCTGTTGATACGACTACAATTACTGATAAAGATGTAATTGATAAAGTAAAACAAGAAGATGACAAAGACATTGACGCTCGTGAACAGATGATTGACCTCAAAGAACGAGAAAGTGACGAAGCAGCAAAACGAGCGGAAGAAGCACAAAAAGAAGCCGCTCAAAAGCAAAAAGAAGCTGAACAAAAACAAAAAGAAGCAGAGCAAAAGCAAAAAGAAGCGGATGCAGCACAAAAAGCAGGAGACACAGAAACTGCTGAACAAAAACAAAAAGAAGCAGACGCCGCAAAAGCTGAAGCCGATGCTGCAAAAGCCGAAGCCGACAAGAAAAAAGATGATGCAGCGGCTGAGCAAAAACTTTCTGACAAAAAAGACAAAGAAGCCCAAGACGAGAGAAAGGATGTTGCAGCTGATACTCAAAAAATCATAGAAGAAAAAGCAGACGAAAAGAAAGCGGCTTCTGATGCAGCTATTGCGTCTTCGGTTCCTGGTTATGGCTTAAAGGTTGTTGATACATCAAAACTGCTATCCGAACTCGTTCTCCTCGACCTAAAAACTGCAAAAGAATTGAAAACCTCCGCCGTAAAAACAATACACGGGCGTTGCTTACTTGATTCTAAAGGACGCCTTATGGCAATCGCTGGAACAACTGAAGGTGGTAGCGTTATTACATTAGTACTTTTTGACCCAAAAAGCCTAGAAGTTATCAAACAAGGCGATGATAACATAGCGAGCGAAAGCGTTTTAGTTCAAAATGAATCTGACTATTATGCAGTTATAGATGAGGGAGGAAAGTACTATATCGGGCGTTTTGATGGTGAATTAAAACTCCAGGCAAAATCTTCATTGCAGGTTTTACCTTATTCGCCGATAACCATCGTTGACGAAGGTATTATGGTGCAAGCAACCGATAATACATTACGACTTATCGGTTTGAAAGATTTGATTAATGTGGTTGAGTAACATTTTATGAAGCTATTGGTTATATATAGCCGATAGCTTAGTTACTCTGTTTATCGGAAAGACAGTTTTCGTATACAAAAACTGCCTTATATTTGCTGTTAATAAGGACAATATAGATGAAAAAATATATAATTCTACTTGGTATTACCCTTTTATTTTCGTGTAAAACGGTCAACGAAGAGGCTACTCCTAACGAAACTCCTGCTGTTATTTCCGAACCAGCCCCAGTAGTCGTGCCGCCAGAACCAGTTGTTGAAACACAGCACGAGCCTGAAGAAATTGTAGTTGCTACTGTGGGGGAACTTACAATTACTCAAAAACATTATACCGAAACAAAATCAGAAATTGAGTTAGTGGTAGATGAACTTAACACTATTACACAAAAAATGAATTATAATGCATGGCTCAAGTATCTTTCAACTGAATACCGCGACCATTTTTCTACGCCAAGTGTTTTACGCGAAGTTTCCGAAAAACTCCCGATTAAAGGAGTTAAATTAAACACTTTGCAAGACTATTTTAAATATGTTTTTGTACCCTCAAGAAAAAATGTGCGCGTAGACGATATTCAGTTTACAACAGCAACACGAGTTGATGTTATTATGCGTGAAGCAGGAGCACGGCTTTTAGTATATAGCCTTGAAAAAATAAACTCAAGTTGGAAGTTGGTGCAAGGCTCAAAGTAACTTTTAACTTATAAGTTAGGTTTTTATCTTAGGATAAAATCTGCATCTATAAATCTATATGGTAGTTATTAAGGATTTTAGAAAACTACCTATACTTTGAAAACAGGACCGCAAGGAGGTCAAAATGAAAAAAATTATGTTTGGTTTGGTTGTGTTATGCTTGTTTAACGCACAGATATTTGCGCAACAGGGTGGTGAAACCCTTACTGTTGAAGAAGCATACCTAAATGCTGTAGAAGGTGTCATTATCAATGAAATGCTTAATACAGAAGGGCGAGACTCTAAGTTTGTTGCACTACAATACATTGAAAATGCTATTGAAAATGGAAGAGATTCTGCTGACATACAGCGAGCCCTTGCGAGTTTGGCAACTATTGGTTTATCAAAAACAATTCGCGAAGATGGGCGTATTACTAATAACTATCCTGATGTCCGTATGAAAGCATGTGAACTTTTAGGTAAAACGAAAAACCCAGAAGCAAAGTCCAGTCTACAACAAGTTATGTACTTGGATAATGAGCCTGCTGTTATAACCGCTGCTGTAAAAGCCTTAACAGAAATAGGATATGTTGAAGATGACCGAGAAGTATTAGAAATGGTCAACTGGATTAACAAAAAATTTGATGTTGTAAATCCTACGAGTTCTCTTGCTCTTGAAATCCTCAATGCTTATGAAAAAATTGCAACTATCGTAAAGGATAAAACAGGTCTTGTTGAAGGCATTATGCGTATTGCAAGCAACTATAGCTATGTTACTCCTGTACGAAAGCGTGCACAAGAAGTTTTAACCACTCTTTCAGGAATTAAACCTTCTAAATAATCGATATATGCTTTATGTAGCATCACAATCTCCACAGAGAAGCGCAATTTTAAACTCGCTTTCTGTGGAGTTTGCTTGTATAAAAACAGACTTCAATGAAAAAACAGTTCCCCTTGTTTCCTTATCACCCACACAACAGGCAGTTGAACTCGCTAAGGCAAAATTACAATATGCTCTAACCCATTTTCCCTATTCCGCACAAGCTAAAAATACAAATAATGATGCTCTCATTACTGCCGACACTATCGTTTACTTAAACAAACACCGTATCTACGGCAAACCTCAATCCGAACAAGACGCGCAGAAAATGCTTGTTTCGTATAGTGGTAAAGCGCACTTTGTAGTAACGGCGCTTGCAGGATATAGTTTTAAAAAAAACAAAACATATACCATCAAAAGCGTATCTAAAGTTTGGTTTTCACACCTGAGTACCAATGACATAGATACAATTATCAGCTGGAAAGAATGGGAAGAAGCGGCTGGTGCATATCGTATACAAGGACGGTCTGCATATTATATAAAAAAAATCAAGGGTTCTTATTCTGGAATAGTCGGATTTCCTATTCGAGAGTTTTATAAACTGGCATATAAACTCCAGCTAAAAATCTAAAATATGCATCTATTAATCACTTTTGGCTTTTAGCGGTATTGTTAAAGCAACTATAAACTCATAAGCGCCGATTTTAAGCGTAGAATAGCCGATTCAATAACATGACGAGGGGCAGCAAGATTTAACCGAGCAAAACCTTGTCCTTCTTTTCCGAAAGTATGTCCCTCGCTTAAAAACAGCAAGGCTTTTTTTTGCAAAAATGCTTTTAATTCAGTATCATTCAAGCCAAGTGCTCTGCAATCAAGCCAGAGTAGGTAGGTGCCTTCTATTTGGTGGACCTGTATAGGAGTGCTTTCAAGCATTGAACAAACCAATTTTTGGTTTGCATCTATAACTGTCAGCAATTCATCGAGCCATGTTTCACAATGATTATATGCTATTTCGTAAGCTTTGAAGCCAAGCGGTGTATATACATGCGCTGAACTTGCATCTAAAATAGCGTTAAACTTCTGGCGAACTTCTGTATTTGCGATAAAACTCGTACTAAGCATCATACCCGCAAGATTAAAAGTTTTAGAAAGCGAAACATGGGTTATGCTATTTTGCGCCACTTCATGAGAAAGTCCCTGCAAAACGGTATGCGTATGACCTTGTAGCACAAGGTCATGATGTATTTCATCTACGAGCAAAAACACAGAATACCGTAAGCACAGTTCAGCAACTTTTTCTATTTCCCACTTTTTCCAAACTCGCCCAACAGGATTATGTGGACTGCAAAAAAGCAAAACTTTTACCATTTTTGTTTTTAAAATCGTTTCCAATCGGTCAAAATCTATTTCGTAATATCCTTCACTGCAAACCAATGGACACTCATGTAAAGTGCGATGTTGCAGATGAGCACTCATAAAAAAAGGTGGATACACAGGTGGCATAATAAGAACACCCTCACCAGATTTTGTCAGAGCACTAACCCCTGCAAAAAAAGCAGGCACCACACCTGTTGTATGGGTCATCCAATCTTTTTCTACCAGAAACTGATGCCGCCGTTTCATCCAGTCTTGCAAAGCGCAACAATACGCTTCATCTGCATAGCTATACCCCAAAATAACGGTATCTAAAAAATTCTTTAATCCGTCAACAATTTCAGGCGGCATCTTAAATTCCATATCCGCAACCGAAAACGGAACAATCCCCTCAGGAATATCGCCACTCTCAAGCATAATCTGCCATTTTCGAGAAGCCTGCTTTCTACGCTCCGGTAAACTTACAAAATCATACTTCACAGAGCCAACTATACTCAATTTTACTTAAAATGCAAGAATCCGTCACAATCAGTTTTCTTAAAAATTTCATTATACTCCGTTGAAGCGGTTTTTCTGTTATTTTATGTTATTTTAGCTCCTATTATTTTTTTTACTCATCTGGCTGATGTACACATACCTTATATTTTACCATTCCTGTATACTATCCTTATAATACCCGCAAAAAACTGGAGTTTTTTGTATTTTTTTTTCTTCTTTGGTGTTTTCCTAATGTTCGACTGGGTGGAACTTCATTATAACAATTATGACAAAATAGACATTAAACACTAAAACTCTTTTATCCGATATTTATCTGGGGGAATACCTTGTGAAAAAAACTTTTATACTGTTTGCACTTTCTACTTTTTTGATTTTTACACTTTCTGCCGACCCACGCCAACTATATACAGATGGCCAGAAAGCACAACTCAAGGGAAACTGGTATGAAGCGATTGAATACTATAAAAGTGCCCTTATAGAAAATCCTTCGTATAATGCAGTGTATCAGGGGCTCGCTGAATGTTTCTACGAATTGGGCGAGTATGACCAAGCACTTGATTATGTAAAAAGTGCTCTTCGGTATAAAACAAACTCACCCGAATTAAAAAATCTTCACGGATTTATACTTATCGGCTTAAAAGACCTTTCTGGTGCAAAATTACAATTTGAACAAGTACTCGCAAGCGCTCCTAATGATGTAGATGCTCGTTTTGGGCTTGCCGAAATTGAAGTGATGTCAGGTAAACTTATTGCTGCAACAGAATTATACAAAGCCGCTCTTGCTCGACAAGGCCAAAATAGAAAGGCACTTTTATCCTTAGCAATTTTGAGTTTTGAAGATGGTAACAAAAATCTTGCCAAGAATTACATTACCCAAGCACTTCGCTATCACGGTGAAAATCCCGAAGTCCACTATTTTGCTGCATATTTAAGTGCACTTGAAAATGATTTAACCAATGCTCAAGCACGGTTAAATACTGCCTTACAACTAAAGCCCGATTTTGACAAGGCAAAACAACTTTTGTCAAATGTCATGTACGCACAAGGGAAATACATTGGGGCAATCCGTTTAGCCGATGAACGAATTGCTGAAAATCGGAATTATGCTGATGCCTGGTACATAAAAACGCTAAGCAATCTCAAACTGAATGACTATAATGCAGCAATTCAAAGTGCGCGAGTTGGACTTTCTATTGAACCCAATAACGAAATTATGCGTTGTCTTCTTGAATCTATTGCCCTTGACCATCTCGGATTTGAAGATAATTATCGTAAACAGTTAGCTCAATTCCATGAGCAAAAAGCAAAAACCTTTGTAAACTTGAACAATATTCAGTCGGCAATATACGAATATCGACAAGCACTAAAGGTATATCCATACAATACTGACTGTCGCTTTGAATATGCAAAACTATTACTACGACAAGGCTATTACGAGCGATATTTAGAACAACTCCGATTTATACAGTCGCTTACCCAAAGCAACACAAAGGTAAATGATGCGGTAGAATCCTACGGAAAACTTCTTTCCACTTCTTTACAAAGTGTTTGGAATATAAATCCATTATATCTAGAAAAGGGTCATATTTCAATTTCACTCTTCTATGAAGAAAATACTTCGAATGTTTTGCATCCAGAAGCAGAAAAATTTGCTACACAGATGACTGCTGAAATGTTTGACTACAATAGACGCTTTACTGTGACATATTTTAATGAAAAGAGTTCTTCATATTCTGAAAGTTTTAGAAAGGCACGGGCAGACGGGAGCGATTATTTTGGAATATTGCGCTTAGAAGAAACTGAACGAGATATAAAATTATCACTTGACTTGTATGTATCACGAACAGGCTCACTCGCTAAGCAATTTACGGTTTTCCGCTCAGGAAATGAACGCTATGCAAATGCTCTTATCAGATTATCTAACCTCGTTTCAGATTCTATGCCATTTATATCAAAAATTGTAAAACGAAATGGTCAAAAACTACTTATTGATTTAGGCAAAAATGATGGAAATTTTTCAAATCTGGATTTTGTTATCATTGAAGACGGAAAACTTAGTTTTGAAAAAGAAGGAATAGGGGTAAAATTCGATGAATCGGCTGTTCTCGCAACATTTATTCCTGGTCGTTCTGAAGAGGATTTAACAGAAGGCACCTTTAAACGAGTAGGATACTACGACCGTGTTAATGAAAAGGATTGGTGTGTGGCAGTACCAAAGACAACCGAACAACAGGTTATTGATGTTGTAAACACATACGCAACACAACCGATTATACTAGAACACCTCGTAGAAATACGAAAAAGCTATTAAAAATTCCCCCACTAAAACAATAAAACACTCACAAAGTGGGGGAGTGTTGCATAAACTATTCTATTGTGCTTAATATCTTATTTAAGCGCTCTTTATCGTATATTTCGATTGGTCTACCTTCGCTGAACTTAATTGCTTCATCACTAAAAGTTCCAGCGCTAAAGCACACACCGCTGCCTGCTTTTAGCTCTTTTATACGCCCATGAAAATCGCGCAAAAGTAATTCGCCAACAGAGCCTTGTGAGCGGAAAAACCTAAATACGGCAGTATCTGTAAACCTATCAGTATCTATTGATGCTACAACATCGGTATGTGTTGTTAATACAACAATATCAACAATTTTTACACGCGCATTGGGATAAAACTTAGAAACAATTTTTCGGCATAAAGCAACAAATTCACTTTGCCCTGCCATTAAATATATTTTCAATGCTTTATTTTGATTTAATTCTTGGTAGCGCATAATAAGACTCGAAATATCCTTATACGAAGGATTTACAAACTGAATTTCTTTTAAAAGAGATAGTGCTTTTGTAATATCCTGTATTTTAATACAGCATTGTGCATATCTATATCGTAATTCATTTTGTACATCTACTGATATTTGCTCATGCTTTAAACCAATTTCAAAATGTTCAATAGCCTTATCATACTGACTTGATTTGATATATAGCAAGCCCAAATACAAACAACTGTCGGGACCATAGGTCTGATCTAGCCGCAAGCGTGAAAACACATTCATAGCATTATCATTTATCGACAATTCAAAAAAACACTGCCCTATGTTAAAAAGGGTTTCCTTATCTTCGGGGTTCAGTTCAAATACCGATTTTAAGTAGGGTAGCGCTTCATTGTATTTTCTATCCTTTAAGTACGAATAACCCAAATATTTTTTTGCATTGATACTATTTCCATTTATAATTATTGCTTTTCTCAAAAGCGGTATTGCTTTATCGTAATCTTTTTCCAAATAGTGAATATATCCCAAATTATAATTTACTTCAAAATTATCTTGGTCAAATGTACGAGCAAGCAAAAAAACTTTTTTTGCCTCATCAACCCGATTTGTTTTTAGTGACACAAGCCCAAACTTTATATGAATATCCATTTGTATTGTCGGTGGAAGTGTTCCAGAGCGTTCTAGTAAATGAGCAAATATTGAATAGGCATTTTCCCAGTCCTTATCTTGAATATACACATCACCAACGGTACGCAATGCTTCGACATCATGTGGATTTTGGGAAAGCCGTTTTAAACCCGCCGATAGAATAGCCGTCCTTGACTTCGTTTTTGAAGCAGTTTTTTTAGAAATCTTAGTTACAATAAATAATACGGTAGCAAAGATTAAAATAACAGCACTTATTACCAAAAAAATAATAATTGGGTCCATACCTATATTCTCGTCAAAATAACAATATAATTTACAAAGGTTCTTTTAAAACTCTTTTATAGATTTAGTATAAGTGTATCATATAATGTCAAATAAGTAAAGACTACTATGATACAGGGAAATCAATTTTTGCAGAGATTGTGTTTTCTGCACCCCTCTTCTAAGGGAAAAGACACCCTTTTGACCGAAGCAAATGCACTTTGAAAAAACATCCTTGTTTTTTCAAAGTGGCCGAGAATTAAAATATATTATGTTCTTTTTAATTCTCGCGCTTGCGTACCGTCTACTTCCGTGTAGACGGTTTTGCTTGTTGCTACTTTCCCTTAGGAACCCTTTCCTTCCAAAAGCGTCGCTACTAACCAGTTGCGTAATGGATTTAAGCAACTGGCAAGTTGGCATTCAGGACTAAAGCCAACTTGATCCCTAAAGAACCCGCCTTAGAGTAATAAGTTGCCAGTTATGCACTATGGAATTTAAGCAAACTAGTTGTTCATATTAAAAATTGATTTCCGTGACTATGATAATTTTAGTAGACATAAAAAAAATAAAAAAATATCTATTTAGATAGCAGTACTACTATAGAAAATGCAAGAACTATTTGTTTATTAGTTTCTAAGAGTTTAGCATTATATTCAGGCAAAAAATCTTCTGGTGAATCAAGGCTTGTATCAATGAGTTTATGCCATTTTTTGTTATGCAATGGTTCAGGAATTGTGGCGGTAATATCAAACTGCGATGCATTCATCATTATATAAAAGTCGCTGGAGTCTTGTTCTAAAAGAGTAAGTGCATCAATCCCATTGAGTAAATACGCTATAAAATGAGTCGATTTTGACCAATCAAGTGAAGTTCCTTCAGCATTATACCATTCAATGTCTGCGGTAACTGATTTAGATATTTTACCCTGCAAAAAATCCGAGCGCAAAAAAACAGGATGTTTTTTTCTAAAATCTATAAGTTTACAAATAAAATCAAAAAAGTCTCTTTCTCGCTGTAAAAAATCCCAAGAAAACCAGGAAATTTCATTATCTTGACAATAGGCATTATTATTACCATTTTGTGTTCGGAGTACTTCGTCCCCCATGACAAACATAGGAGTTCCTAATGAAAGTAATAAGCTAAGCATAAGGTTTTTAGCTTTCTGTAAACGAATACTTTCAATTTGTTTGTTTTGGCTTTTACCTTCAAATCCATGATTAAAGCTATGGTTGTTATCAGTACCATCGCAGTTGTTTTCGCCATTTTCCTCGTTATGCTTATGGTTATAGCTTAGTAAGTCATATAATGTAAATCCATCATGGCTTGTTATAAAATTTACAGAATTTATTGGTTTTCTTCCAGAATTAGAATAAATATCTGAGGAACCTGTAATACGAGTTGCAAATTTTTGAAAATTAGAATGTTTACCTTGCCAAAAAATTCTTACATCATCTCGAAAACGATCGTTCCATTCAGCCCACCGTCCAGGAAAACTTCCAACTTGATAAGCTCCGCCTGCATCCCACGCTTCAGCAATTATTTTAGTGTTATGTAAAATAGGGTCTTCACAAATACGCTCTATAGTTGGAGCATTTTCCAATAAGTTTCCGTTAGTATCACGCCCAAGTATAGAACCCAAATCAAAACGAAAACCATCTACATGCATCTGCACCACCCAATAGTGCAAACAGTCAAGTATAAAGTTTTGTACAACTGGGTGCGAACAGTTTAGTGTATTACCACAACCTGAAAAGTTTCTATAATAGCGTTTATTATCCTCCAATATGTAGTATATAGAATTATCTAATCCCTTGAATGAATATGTAGGACCATATCCGTTTCCTTCGGCAGTATGGTTAAAAACAATATCAAGTATAACTTCAATCCCTGCTTTATGGAGTTCTCTAACCATTTCCTTAAATTCATTTACAGGATTTGAACGAAAGGTATTATATGCATACCTCACCTTTGGAGCAAAAAAAGATATTGTACTATAACCCCAATAGTTTTTTAATTTTTCACCTGTCCTAGGATTAATTCTTATATTTTCATTTTCATCAAATTCTTGTACTGGTAAAAGTTCGAGACTTGTTATACCTAATTTTTTTAGGTAGTCAATAGATTCTACTATACCTTTATAAGTACCAGCATATTTTAAATTTTTATTTTGACAAGTGAAACCTTTTACATGGGTTTCATAAATAATTATATTATTCATTTTATAATTTAATGGTTGGTCACCTTGCCAATCAAATGTATTATCATTTACAACAACACATTTAGGGAATTTTTTAGCTTGTGTATGGGTGGAATAAAATAAATCTCCATCAATATTTGGCGGAGGTATTTGTAGACCTTCATTTTCAAATATTGACGAATTTGTAATTGCCTTGGCGTATGGGTCTAAAAGATAGTTATTATAATTAAAACGCATACCTTCGGTTGGTATAAAAACCCCGTCAACTCTATATAGATATAAAGAATTTTCTTGTAATCCCTTTACAAACCCGTACCAAATATCACCTATCTTGTTTTTTTTATTATCAAATGTAAAACTTTGAATAGGTTTATCATCATCTTCATTTTCAAAAATATCAAGTGTTAAAGAAGTAGCATTTCGAGAAAAAATAGCAAAATTTACACCATCATTTGTTAAAGTTGCGCCAAAAGGAGTAGGATTACCAGACAAAAATTCTAAATTACCCATATATCATATTGTAGTTAAAAATATAAAAAAAACTAGAGTTTTCAAAAAAACTTGCTATATAGCACTTCTAAAAATACAAAATTAAAAAAAATTATGAAGCGTCTCAAATTTTAAACCGCAAAACGACAGGACTCAAACATTATATTTTCAGTATAAGCGCTTTTATGCTATCAACTATATATCGATTAACAGACTAGACATACATATAGTCTATACATTTATAAAATACCATACTTAAAAACATCACGGTTTTAGGATTTTTTTACCCGGTATAGTTATTTTAGAAATACCATTGAGTATAGAACAAAAATAACAAAAAAAAACTGTTTCACGTGAAACAGTTTTTTTTTGAAAATTGCAGATATAATTTATTTATAATCTTATTTATAATCTATAGAAAGTAACTTTTTCATAGATTATTCTTCACGGGCAACAACATCTAAACCTATTAAAAAATCAGGAGAATCAATATTCAAAATTCTAACACCCTGTGCTGTTTTTCCCATAATTCCTACTGAATCAACTCTAAAACGGATAGTTTTTCCCTGACCTGTAATACAGACTATTTCATCATCGTCATACACAGTTTTCAAACCAATAATTTCACCTGTTTTTTCTGTAACTGTATAAATTCGTTGACCAGAAGTACCTCTTCCATGTTCAGAAAACTCATCAAAGTTTATACGCTTACCATAACCATTTTCTGTTAATAAAATAATACTTTGATTTTCAGTAATTCTAACAGCACCTGCAAGTTCATCAGAATTGCTAATGTTTATACCCTTAACACCAGAAGAAGATCTACCCTGATTTCTAATTTCCTTTTCATTTAGTCGTAGGGCTTTTCCTTGCTTTGTTACAAGCATAATTTGGTCATCTCCATTTGTTAAAATCGCACTAACAAGCTTATCGCCATCTTTTAGATTTACAGCCTTTATTCCCCGCGTTTTAGCATTAACAAAATTATCTGTTGTTATTTTTTTTACAATTCCGCTTGCTGTTACCATAATCATGTGAGTTGTAGAGGAAAATTCCTTTAGAGATATAACCGTATTTATTTCTTCATCAGATGAAACCGCAAGCAATGCTTTAATATGTATACCCTTAGTACTTCTTGATGCTTCGGGTATTTCATGGACCTTTAAGTAATACGCCTTACCTAAATTAGAAATAAACATAATATAATCATGTGTTGTAGCAGTAAATACCTGATCTATAAAATCATCTTCGACTAATTTTGCAGTCGATGACCCTTTTCCTCCCCTTTTTTGATTTTTATATGCAGATGAAGGAATTCTTTTAATAAAACCCAAATTAGATATTAAAATAACCATTTCTTCTTTTTGGATTAAATCTTCAATATCAAGTTGTTCCACTTCATCTGGTACAATATCGGTTCGGCGATTATCACCAAATTTTTCTACAAGTTCTTGTGTTTCATCTTTTATCAATAAATAAATTTTATAATCATTTGCTAATAAATCTTTATAATGAGCAATAAGAAGTTGTAATTCTTCAAGTTCTGCTTTTATTTTATTTATCTCTAAACTAGTTAAGCGTCCAAGTGTCATATTTACAATCGCTTGTGCTTGAACTTCAGATAAATTAAATCGCTCCATTAAAGTTTCTTTTGCAGTGGGAATATCTTTTGATTTTTTAAATATTTCCACCACTTCATCAATATTATTAAGTGCAATAATTAAACCTTGTAATATATGAGCGCGTTCTTCTGCTTTTTTTAATTCGTATTGCGTTCTACGAGTAATTACTTCAAATCGATGATCTACAAAATATTTAATAATTTGCTTAAGATTAAGCGTTTCAGGACGACCATTTACTAAGGCTATGTTTATAACACCAAAACTTGATTGTAACTGTGTCTTAGCAAAAAGTTGATTTAATACTACTTTTGGTATAATACCTTTTTTTAATTCAACTACTATTCTTAAACCAGCTCTATCAGAACTTTCATCATTTACATTAGAAATACCATCAATTTCTTTATTACGAGCAAGTTCACCTATTTTCATAACAAGCATTGTTGTATTGACTTGATACGGTACTTCAGTAAAAACAATCGATTCTTTACCTTTTTTATCGACTTCTATTTTAAATCGACTTCTTATGATAAGTTTTCCCCTGCCCGTTTTATAAGCTTGCTTGATACCTTTAGTTCCATATATTATTCCACCTGTAGGAAAATCTGGTCCTTTTATATGAGTTATTAATTCATCAATAGAAATATCATTATTGTCAATATAAGCAGAAATTGCACTTGAAATTTCATTTAGATTATGAGGAGGCATATTTGTAGCCATACCAACTGCAATACCATTTGACCCATTTGCAAGTAAAAATGGAAACTTAGCAGGAAGTACTACAGGTTCTTCGGTAGAATCATCAAAATTTGGAACAAAATCGACTGTTTCCTTTTTTATATCTTCAACCATTGCCTCCGCAATTTTTTCCATTTTTGCTTCGGTATATCGGTATGCTGCAGGCGGATCTCCGGCAATAGTTCCAAAATTACCTTGAGGATAAATGACAGGGTATCTTAATGAAAAATCTTGTCCTAACCTTACGAGTGCATCATATACAGAAGCATCACCATGCGGATGATAACTACCAAGTACATCGCCAACTATCTTTGCACATTTTCTTGTAGGTCCAGAATATCTTAAACCTTTTTCTTCCATAGAAAATAATATTCTTCTATGTACCGGTTTTAATCCATCACGGACATCAGGCAAGGCTCTACTAACAATAACAGACATTGAATAATCTATGTATGCCTGTTTAACCTCATTTTCAATAGGAATTTTTATAATAGATTCATTAACGGTATCACTCATGAACATACTATTATACTTTTAAAACACTAAAAAATCAAGATGATATAATCTTAATTTAAAAAAAATAAACCCTCAAGTTGAAACTTAAGGGTTTATTTAAAATCATGGTAGATAATATTCTACTCTTCTTTACGCATAGGCATTACTATATGGAAAAAATCTTGTTCAGGTAAGGATAAAATTGTCATTGCATGTTCAGTATCATTAAACTGTATCTTTACATCATCTGATTCCATTACTTTGATAGGATCTTCTAAATAAGAATAGTTTAAGGCAAAGACGGTATTATTACCTACAAAATTACAGGGAATTTCTTCATTAACAGCACCAATTTCTTTTTCATTTGAACTTATAACTAACTTTCCAGAAGATATTTCCAAGTAAACTCTATTAAATTCTTTTTCTACCAATAATGAAACTCGTTTTAATGCTTCAAGAAATTCTTTTCTATTTACCTCAAATGAAAATTCTTGTTTTTCTGGAATTACCTTTTCATAATTAGGAAATTTACCTTCTATCAATGGGCTAGAAAATTTATAATTTGCAAAATTAAAGAATATATATTTTTCATTTAGATAAATAGATACATTTCCATTTTCAGTTAATTTTTTATGAATGACATTTAATATTTTAGTTGGTATAATTATTTCATTTTCATAGGATTCATTTAAATTGAATTGCTTTTTGATATATGAAAGTCGTCTTCCATCAGTAGCAACAAATAACATATTTCCTTGAGAAATGTGCATACAAATACCGTTCATAAAATAACGCGCTTGATCTTCTGAAACTGCAAAAATAGTATTTGTTATCATTTTTTTCAGTTCAATAGCAGGTATTTCAATAGATATAGAATCTTCTGGTTCAATAAAAGATGGAAAATCAGTATCTGAAATAGTGTTTAACTGAAATTTAACTTTTTTACTAATAGAGTTTATATGTAGTTTTTGATTTTTCTCTAGTATTTCAATTTCACCATCTGGTAAAGAATTAATGATACTAACCAATTTACTACAAAAAACTGTTGTTTTTCCTTCTTCTTCTACATCTACAGGTATAACTGCTTCAAAATTTACTTTTACATCTGTAGCCTTAATAGTAAGTTTAGCGTCTTTAGCAATTAAAAGCACATTTGATAAAATTGAAACACTTGTTTTTGTTGCTATAATTTCTTGAGCAATAAGCAATTCTTTTAGAATGGCAGATTTTTCAGAATTAAACTTCATGTAGTTCTCCTATATAATATTTTATATATTTTTTAGTAATAGTATTAGGTACTGTTAGTTTGTTAATAAGTATGCTAAGTAACCTTTAGTAAGGATAGTTAGCATAATAAAAAAGTCGTATACTTTTTAACAACTTATTAAGGGTTTTTAACAACCGTTCTACTTATTAACATAATAATACCATTTTTTATATAAAAAATCACTAGTTATTAACAAATTATTTTGATAAATTCACTAGCTTATTTTTTAGTTGCTCTAAATTTATTTCTACTTTTGGGTCAGAAATTATCAATTCTTCAATTTTTTGGCAACTATGTATAACTGTTGTATGGTCTCTATTTCCTATTTCATCACCGATTTCCGAAGTGGACATGTCAGTCATTTCTTTTGCAAGGTACATGCAGTAATGTCTCGCAGTGGATATTTTCTGCTGCCGTTTTTTAGAACGAATATCGGGTACACTTATATCAAAATATTCCGCAACGACTTTTAATATTATGTCTAGTTTTATATTTCCCTGTTTTTTATCTGAAAAGGAATCTTCTAAAATTGCTGCTGCTTTTTCTACCGTTAAAACTTGATTGGTCATACTTGAAAAAGCAGTTAGTTTTATCAATGCTGCAATTAAATCTCTAATATTGGACGAAATATTTTTTGCTATGAGTTCTATAACATCATCAGGTAATGTTTGATTTTTTATCTGTAATTTTTTCTTTAAAATTGCATAACGCATTTCATAAGAAGGTGGTTTTAAGTCTACAGTTAATCCTTGCCCAAACCGTGACCTCACTCTGTCAGTTAAGTTTTTAAGATTGTTTGGATGTTTATCGCAAGTAAAAACCATCTGTTTTTTTGTATCGAGTAGATGATTAAAAGTATTAAAAAATTCATTTTGAAGTTCATCTTTATTTTCAAAGATTTGAATATCATCTATCAAAAGGTAATCGACATTTCTATATTTTTTTTTGAATTGAGGCATTGTTTTTTCATACAGAGATTTAATAAATTCATTTAAAAAATCTTCTGCAGGAACATATATTACTTTTAAGTTTGTAGTATCTAAAACTTCATTTCCGATTGCTTCCATTAAGTGAGTTTTACCAAGTCCAACCCCACCATATATGAGTAACGGATTATAGGTTGCTTGGTTTTTAGCTACTGTTTTGGCAGCATTTGCGGCAAAGTCATTATTTTGGGAAATAATAAAATTATCAAATGTAAATTCAGTGTTTATTTTAAGGTTATCTTCGGTTCTAACCTGTTTTTTTATTTTTTTTTCTACTGGCTTGGAATCTAATTCTGATTTTTCTTGTATTTTTACTATTTCTGTTTGTGATAGAGCATTCTGAGTTTTTTTTTTCTTGTATTTCTAGAATAAAATCTATATGTATTGCTGAATCAAGTAAATTTTCAATCTTTGTTATAAATTTTTCTAATAATTTCTTTTTAAAACCCGAAAGAACAAATTCAGAATTACAACTAAGAAATATAGTATTATCCTTGTAGGATGAAAAGGTAACTTTATTTAAATATATGGAAGATTCAAATTCGGAAATCAAACCTTCATTCAAAAGTTGAGTTTTTGATTCTTCCCAAACTGCTTTTGCTTCATCACACGATAACATAATTTTGAAGTATATCATATTCTATAAGTTTTTTCAATGGATATATACGGAAATAATATGCCGTGTGGAAGTATTTGCTTGTGAAAAATTGTTTTCCATGATGGATACATATATTGAAAGTTAAAAAAAAAACAGTAGAATAACAAGGAACCTAAGGAGAAAAATAATGGAAAAATTAGAAAACAAAAATAAAATCTCCGCAAAAGATAAAAAAATAGGCTCTCAGCTTTTAAAAAATGAGGGTTTTATTTCAGTTGCTGTTGTTTTATTGGGTTTTTTTGTTGCAACTATACTCGTAATATGCGTTGGAAGAAATCCACTTGGTATGTATAAAGCTATATTGCAAGTTTTAACAGGCTGGAATATTGATAGAGGTGTATGGAATATACGCTATGTAGGTGAATTTTTAAACTACAGTGTACCATATATTCTCTGTGGTTTTGCAATGGCTTTTGCTGGGCGTGTTGGGCTTTTTAATGTAGGTGGAGAAGGTCAGTATATTATAGGGCTCACTGTTGCACAACTATGTGCTATTTTTCTTCCACAAGTACCTGTTGCCCACTGGTTTTTTTGTTTAGTTCTTGCTATTATAGCAGGTGCATTGTGGGGAGGTATTGTTGGTTTTTTAAAAGCAAAGTTTGAAGTAAGCGAAGTTGTTACAACTATCATGTTAAACTATGTTGCTTTATATCTTTCCCGAATTGTAACCCTTGCATTGCCTGGAACAAGTACATTTAAGACGGTAGATTTTCCAAAAACGGCTCTATTGAAATCTCCTCTTTTATCTGCTATTACAAATAATTCAAATTTAAACTACGGAATAATTATAATGATACTCTGTGCAGTTCTTTTTTGGTTTTTAATGGAAAAGACTAAACTAGGCTTTGCACTAAGGGCAACAGGTTTTAACAAAGATGCTGCTCATTATGCTGGTATTCCTGTTATTAGTTCTATTGTAATTGCTATGGCAGTAAGTGGTGCCTTTGCCGGATTGGGTGGTGGCGTTGTTGCTCTTGGTTCTTTTAAGTATGGTAGGGTATTATCGGCAATGGATAACTATGGGTTTACCGGTATTGCTGTTGCACTTGTCGGCAATAATACCGCTATTGGAACGGTTTTAGCAGGCTTTTTATTTGGTATGTTACAGGCAGCCCAACCATTGATGCAGTCAAATGGTATACCAAAAGAAATTGTATTCATTATACAAGGCTTGGTTGTAGTTTTTGTAGCCTTAAAAGAAGGTATGAAACTTGTTTCAAATATCGTTGCAAAAAAACAAGCTCAAAAAGTTAAAGCATTGGAAAAATAGGAGAAGAGTATGAATATATTAAATATGATTCCTTCGGTTTTAATGATGGTATCGCCAATTTTAATTACGGCTACTGGTGGTATGATTTGTGAACGAAGTGGTGTTGTAAATATTGCACTTGAAGGCTTATTACAAATAGGGGCTTGTGCAGCGGCATCGACTCATGTTTTATTGGAAAGTTCTCTTATTTTTTCGCCTTGGATAGCACTTTTAGTGGGTGGTGTTCTTGGAATGCTTTTTTCTAGTATTCATGCTTTTGCAAGTATAACCTTGAAAGCAAACCAAACAGTAAGTGGTACAGGTATAAACTTATTGGCTAATGGTATAACAATTTTCTTTTCCCAGATTTTGTTTCAAGCTGATAGAACTAAGCCATTTCAAACAGGGCTTTTGGCCGGTCCATTTGGAATATATCCGACTGTTTATATTGCTATTATTGTGGTGGTTTTGTCCTGGTTTATTTTGTATAAGCTACCTTTTGGCTTGCGTTTGCGTGCCTGCGGTGAAAATCCTAGTGCGGCGGCATCAGTAGGCGTAAATGTTATTGGAATGCGCTATTTTTCGGTGTTGGCTTCAGGGTTCTTAGCAGGTTTAGCAGGCGGATGCCTCGTTTTAACTGAAACAATTCAGTACACAGTAAATACTATAAACGGTACAGGGTTTATTGCTTTGGCGGCTGTTTCTTTCGGACGCTGGAGGCCTCTTGGTATAACGCTTTCCTCGTTACTTTTTGGAACTGCTGTTGCTTTTTCTATTTATGTTGTTAATATTCAAGTGTTACGAGAAGCAGTTCCCGCTGAAGTTTTTAGTTTAATGCCGTATGTTATTACGATTTTGGCTTTAATTGTATTCAGTGGCAAAAATTACGCACCGCGTGCGGCTGGTCAAAAGTATTGAAGTTTATATTAAAGTCAAAAAAGAAAAGGCAATTTCTAAAAACTGTAAAAGTGGCTTTTGGAAATTGCCTTTTTTATAGGGAATAAAAACTTAAGGGAACCTCTAAAAACTCAAAATTTAAAAAGTTTTTAGAAGTATCTTTAATATTTTATTATAAGGTGTAAATGGTAGCGTTTCGGTATAAAAAAGCGTTTTACATAAAAAGCCCCATTTCCCGGCTCGTAAAGTTCTAGCCTTGTGAGTTCTTTTTTTATTCCCCATACCTTTACTGATAAGCCGAATGCTTCAGAAAAAAGTAAGGGCTTTATTTTTTTAAAGCCAAAGTGCTTTTCGATGTAAGCCGTTCCTAAATCAAGTTCGGAACTAAAACTTTCGAATAGATAAATGTCAAGTGGATTTTGATTTGCTGAAAAACATGTCCCTAATTCAATGTATTCAATTTTGTCTAGTGGTAGTATTTTTGCAAGTACATCGTGCGTTATCCGATATGTTTGTGTAAGTCTGACAATGGAAGAAGACACTATTTTGATTCTAAAAGAATTTTTGCTGAGATACCTGTACGCACAGTCCAAAATTTCCATTATGTTTATCTGAATTTCACTTGCTTTTTGGATTAGCATTTCGACATCTTGATCAGTTGCCGTATAAAGGGTATTTTTTTCTAGGGTAAATGTTTTGAATATATCTTCGAGTATAGGGTATGCCTCATCTGCCCCTAAACCACTTGGAGTTGCAAAAGCAAGCATTGAAGAAAATAGTGCAAACACAAATAATAGAGAAAATTTTTTCCTAACCATAGCTACTGTATTAACAAATAGTGTCCATATATATTACATATATTATAAAAAATATCACAAATACCTTTTAAAAATCATAAAAATATTTTAAAAATCATACAATTACATATCTAGTAATTTTTAAGTTTAAATATATATTCATAGAGATGAAAATAGTAAAAATATTAACAAGGTACCTAAAAGGTTTTAGATTTGTTTTTTTTATATCCTTGTTTGCTGCCGTATTAGTACAGATTTTTGCAGTTTTTGAGCCTCTTATTATAAAAGTTGCTATTGATACTCTTTTTATGGGAGAACCGATTGACTCAACAGTGATGGAGTATTTTGTAGTAGTGCTTGGTGGAATTTCGTTTTTGAAAGAGCATCTGTGGATTATTTCGCTTGTATATTTATCAGTAGTAGCATTAAAAAGTTTTTTTCAGTTTGTGTATAGGTATTTTTCCAGTGTTATTGCACAAGGTATTGCAGAAAATATTCGCATAAGTATTTATGATAAAGTGCAGCGTATCCCATTTTTAGTGCATGGAAAGTTTCAAACGGGCGATTTAATACAGAGATGTACTTCTGATATTGAGGATATTTCTAACTTTTTTGGCTCTCAACTCATAGATACAATATGTACGACTACATTGATAGTATTTATTTTAGTTTCACTCTTTTTGTTAAATGCATGGCTTGCCATAATTGCAATGTGCTTTTTTGTAGCTATTATATTAAATAGTCTTATTTTTTATCAAAAATTTGAAAAAGCATATACAGAAGTTGAAAAAACTGAGTCTCGGTTTTTTGTAAATATACAGGAATATTTAACAGGGATTAGAGTTGTAAAGGCTTTTGGAATGCAAAACCTTGAAGCTGAAAAGTTTGATAAAACCCAAAAAGATTTTTTGAAAAATGATTATAAGACAACAAAGATGTTTGGGGTTTTTTGGACAATAGGAGATATTTTATCGTATAGCAATCTTGCGTGTACTGTTGTTGTTGGCTTTTTTATGTTGATACAGGGGAGCGTAACGGCAGGAACTCTGATAGCGTTTGTCAGTTATTTGTATAAAATAAACTGGCCAATTCGTGGCTTTGCCCGTATTATTTCTCGTATGAGTAAGATTGTTGTTTCGCAGAGACGCTTGCAAGAGGTTTTAGATACTGAAAGTGAAATATTGGAAGAACCGAAAAGTTTAGAAAACCATGCTCCAAAAATTGACAAAATTGATGGGAAAATTGAATTTTCAAATGTGTCATTGCAATATGAGGGTAGCGAAAAGAATGTATTTGAAAATATTTCTTTTACAATAGATGCCGGAAAGACATTAGCCATTATGGGCGCTACTGGGTCAGGGAAAACTTCGCTTGTTCAGTTATTACCTCGTTTATATGAGTACTCAAGTGGAAGTATAAAGATAGATGGTGTTGAATTAAAGGCACTTGACAAAAATTTTGTACGAAAAAATATTGGTTTGATATTACAAGAAACATTTTTGTTTTCAAAAAGCATACGAGAAAACATAAAATTAGCTTCTGATTCATTTACAGATGAGCAAATGTACGCTGCATGCAAAACGGCCTGCATATATGATGATATTATGAAATTTGAATACGGTTTTGATACAATAGTTGGAGAAAAAGGAGTTTTACTTTCTGGTGGACAACGGCAGCGTATTTCCATAGCGAGAACACTTATTAACAATTATCCGATTGTGATATTTGATGATTCGCTTTCTGCTGTTGATACAGAAACCGATTTGTCAATCCGTCAAGCACTTGAAGAAAAAAAAGATAAGGCTACGAGGATAATTATATCGCATAGGATTTCGACTTGTAAAAATGCCGACCACATTATATTTTTAGCAGATGGAAAAATTGTTCAGGAAGGTATTCACGAGGATTTAATAAGACAAGACGGTCCATATAAAAGAATTTATGAAATACAAAATGATGATTTTATATACAATAAATTGATTAATGAAAGTGCAGGATAAAAACGGAAACGAGTATGGCAAAAACTAAAAAGAAAATTTTTTTTGCAGGACTATTTGAAAAAATACTTAAAAGCATAAAAGAACATGCTAATTTCTATGTAGTATCGCTTGTAAGTTTTATATTTATTTTAGTGTGTACATATTTTACATTTTTGAGTGGGGCGCATTTTTCAGCTGTCAATATTTATGATTTTGCAGTTGGAAAGGTTGCAATGAATGATGTAGTAGCGAACCGTGATTTGAAGTATGTTGATGAAGATGCTACAAATGTACTGCGCTTGGCAAAAAAACGAACTATAATACCCGTTTTTGTGTGTGATACACAGATAACTTCTAAGGTTTTGAATGAAGTAAATAATTTTATCACGAGTTTTTCAGGAATAAGCAATTTTGAAACTGCTAATGATTTTGCAATTTTTGTACAAGAAAATTTTCCGAATAAGTTTTTGACTACTGACTTGATAAGTATGTATTCTGAAAACTTTGATGAAAAACTTTCTCTTGTGTCAAGTCTTGCAAAACAAATTATGGATTTAGGCATTATAAAATTACCCGACAGTAAAGAATTAGCTGAATATAAAACAGACGAGATTGAATTGGTAACAAAGATTGAAAACACACAGCAGTTTAGCACTGTCAAGTTAGAGCATTTTCTAACAGTAGAAAAACTTTTGCCACACATAGAAAAAATTCTTGCAGGTCTAAATAGACTAGACCAAAGTCAGGAAATTTTGAAATTATTAGAACCATTTTTACAAGCCAATATTATCTATGATAGAGCAAGTACCGAGCGAAAACTACAAAATGCGATGCAAGATATTGTCCCCGTGACTGTTGGTATTTCTCAAGGAGAAACTATCATTCGGCAAGGTTTTATAGTTTCAGAAGAGGAATATGCAAAACTAAAACGACTTACCGAAGAAAGTTTTTACTTTGACCAAAAGTTGATGTTTGGTTGTTTTTTGTTTTTGCTCATTATTTTTTGTTTATCTGCATTTTTATTTTCAAAGAAGGTGATAGAAGTATCCTTATCATTGAAAAATAAATTGCTTTTGTTGTGTAGTGTCGATTTAGTTTATCTTATTAGTTTATGGCTTTCACAAGTTGATTTTGTAAAAACCGAAATTGAGTTGATATATTTGATCCCAGTTACAATGTTTGTCATGTTGCTTGCTATACTCATTTCAAAAAAAGTAGCAGTTCTGCAAGCAATAATTATGTCATTGGTGATTTTAGTTCCTTTAAATTTCAATGTTCAAATTTCACTATACATTTTATTTTCTAGTTTTGCGGGAATTGCGTTTATACATATAAGCGATAAGCGTATTGATTTAATCAAAACGGCACTTGAATTGACATTTATAAATCCTATTTTAGCTTTTAGCATCTTATTGTTATTTGGAACGACTTATCCCGTATTTCAGATTTTACTTGGTACGGCTATAAATGGCTTTATGACAGGAATTTTTCTTTTGGGATTTTTGCCTATTGTGGAATCAGTTTTGAATATTCCCACTAATTTTCGGCTTATGGAACTTTCGGACTTGAATTCATCGGTACTAAAGAGGATGCTTTTAACGGTGCCTGGTACATATAACCATTCAATTCTTGTTGCAAGTCTAGCCGAAACAGCCTGCCGTGAAATAGGAGCAAATCCGCTTTTAGCTCGTGTTGGGGCTTATTATCATGATATTGGTAAAATGGAAAATCCAGAGTACTTTGTTGAAAATCAAACCGAGTATAATAAGCATACGGATTTGACCCCTCGTCTTTCAGCAACGGTTATCCGAAGTCATACTAAACTTGGAGTTGTACATGGTAGAGATTTGCATCTTCCAGAAGAGGTAATAAATATCATTGCGAGTCATCATGGGAATGGTTTGATTTCATATTTTTATCATAAGGCTTTAGAAACTGAGGGCACAGAAATAAATAAAGTGGATTTTTCATATCCAGGTCCAAAGCCAATAACTAAGGAAGAAAGTGTGGTGATGCTTGCTGATATAGTAGAAGCGGCCTGTCGAGCAAAAATTGCAAATGAAAAGGTCAGCGATTTGGAAGGCTTTTTTGAAAAGACAATAGATACTCTTATTAAAAGTAAAATTGAGGCAGATCAGTTGTCAGATTCGCTGTTGAGTTTAGGCGAAATTACAATCGTAAAAAAAGCCTTTGTCGAAATTTTAGCTGGTTATTATCATTCTCGTATTGAATATCCCTCAAATAACAAGTCAGTAGAAAAGAAAGAAGGTGCTGTCAAGGTTGATACTAAGTCTACAGAAGATAAAGAAAAAGAAATAGAAGAAAAAGTTCCAAAAACAACTACAAAGAAAAAAAACAACAAAGAAGAACAATAAGCAAAGATACAATAAGGCGCAAGGTAGGGAAAATAAGATACAATATAGATAAGGGTATACTAAGAATTTGTATTTAGCCTTGCAATTTCAAGGCTAAATACAAAGATATTTTGACAATTATCTCCAAAACCGGTCCTGTTGTCACTTGCCCGATGGCGAGTCAAGTAAGGTAGTCCGGATGTTTTTAGAGATTTATTGAAGTTAGAATCTGCGTCCCATGATGAGTCGTAGAAGAGCAATTAAAATACAAGAGCCTGCTACACCGGTGATGATCTGATTAACAAGACCTGTTCCGATGCGGATACCAAGTTTAGCAAAAAGCCAAGAACCGATAACACCGCCGATGATACCAATCAAGCAACTAAGCCAAAAACCATGACTTGATTTCATAATGAGGCTTGCAAGAAAACCAATCAAAGCACCTATTACAATAGTAATAATTAAATCAGCTAATGACATAGATAAAAACATATTATCCTCCAAGAGAAATAGTAAAATGTATAGGCTAAAAGCCCAGTAATGTCTCACCTAGAGACGAGTGTAGTATACTGAAAAAAAATTTTTATGCAAGGGGGATATTATTTTTATTTGTTTTAGTGGTATATCTGACTTGAGAAAGGCATACATTTTAAAAAAGAGGTTTGGAGTATCCCATTCCCGTCAGGGTACATCTTGTTTGAGACTTATTAAGTGTAGACACACTCTTAGGCCCATAAGATAATCTGTATGAGTTATTTCGCTTTGCTCAATGCGACGGGCGTGTTTATCATGACGGTAGCCCACTCGACTTGACAGTAGTCACCTAACATGACTACTGCCTTATGTCTAAACCCTAACTTCTTTGGGCATTAAACTTTTTGAGGAGTTCTGCGTACAAGCCAGACGCATTTTCTAATTCAGAATGCATGCCGTTTTCGATGATTATACCGTCTTTTATGACAATACATGATTTTGAAAGAGAGCGCAGTACATTAAACTTATGCGAAACAATCAAGCGGCGTTTATTTTGCATTTTGCTTACTAACAATTTTAAACATTCATCTTCGGTTTTGCTGTCAAGTGCCGTAAAAGGTTCGTCAATGATATAAAGGCTTGCATTTTCACGGCTTAAAAAACGAGCCATTGCAATTCGTTCTCGCTCTCCACCTGAAACTTCCGCTCCATCCTCACCAAAATCTCGCCCATCTAAATGAGCAATCCCAAGTGTGTTAATTAAATCGTCAACGAGTGTCTTTCTTACAACCTGTGTATCGCGATACATACTTGCAAAAAAGAGAGCATCAGGGTTGGCATTTAAAAAATTTGCTATAAATGTTTTTGTTTGGTTTGTCTGTCTATGTACATCTATTGCAAAAAGATTCGCTAATTCAAGCGGTAGTTTTTTTTGAGAAAACTGTGTGCGAAATTCGTTTGTATATTTGTCTAGTAGCGATTTGTATTTGTCATCAGATACCAGTTTTCGCCCTAAGCAAATATTTTCCATCAGATTACAAGGAAGAATTGTTTTTTCTTGCTCGTATACACAAATCAAATAATCCAACACTGCTTGTGGTAGCTCTGAAACATTTGCGCCATTAATAGTAATACTTCCACTTTGTGGAATTAGTTCCCCAAGCAATAATTTTACAATAGTGCTTTTGCCTTCACCAGATGCACCAATTAAACTGAGTCCATCTGTGTCTTTAATACTAAAACTTATATTGTTGTATTGAAAATCCATTTCTTCCTCCATATTATTTTTGTCATCAGATATTTTATCATGTGAGTATGTAAAGCAGACATTATGTACAGCGAGTTCGTTTTTATTTGAAACAGTGTACTGTGTCATTTTCTTTAAGGAATCATTACATTCATTTTGAATTGAGTTAAGCATATCAAAAGAGCCGGCAGCATCTGTTACTGCCATTTTCATACTGCTGTGATACAAAAGCGGCATAAGCATGAGTGGGAAGTAGGAAAGCAATATGACAAAACGCCCGTATGTAATGTTGCCTTTTTGTATATCAAAAAATATCACACAGATGAGAGCGACAAATGCAACACTTGAAATGATTTCTGATAAACCGTTCCGTAGCTCCTTGACAAGAATATATTTTGATGCCACTTGTTGTCGCTCCTTTTCACATTGTGTCAAGTTCTGCATGTACTGTTTTGTGTTACCGAACTTTGCAATCGTTTTAGCTGTTTCAATATAGCTAATAAACTTTGGTTCTGCACTGTACATAACATCAACGAGTTTATCTGTCAAGTTGTCAAACTTTTTTGTAAATAGCTTATTCAAAGCAAGATACATAATAATGGCAACTGGTATGACGATGACAAAGGCATAGGTGTACTGAAGACTTATGGCTGTCGCAGCAAGTGCAATAATAATCGAAAACACAAAGAAAAACACCGAAGGGTCTGCACAGGCTGCAATTAAATCAGGTTCACGAGATAAAAACTCATGATAAAATCCTGCACCTTTTTTGTGGATATTTTTTCGATTAAGCATTACAATTGATTCTAGCGTGTTATTTGAAACGGTATTTATAATGGAATTTTTTACCTTTGTGTACATGTTATAAAGTAAGAAATACAGAGCCCCTTGTACAAACATTCCTGCTATGACAAGTGCTAAAGTTAGTGTATGTTGATTGTTATTTTCGACAATACCATCTATGAGGTTTCCTTCAAAAATAGGTAATACTATTTCCAATACCGAAATAAATAATACCACAAAAAAATATACAACGATAAGGTGTGAACTTGCATGCTTAAAAGATTGTTTGATTGCACTAGTCGTTTTAATTGTCATATTCGTCCTCACTTTGAGCATCTTGATATGCAAACGATACATTTGCAACTTCTAAGTTGTTAATATCTGTTGAACTTGGCAATTTTTGTAATGAAAACTTAAAAGGAAAATGACATTCATCTAAAAGTTCTTTTTTATTATTATCGCTTTCTTCCATCCATGCTCGTATTTTTATAAAGTATTGTATTTTGGAAAGTGGACTCATTAAAATTGGTATGTAACTGAGTACCATAATTAAATGACCTTTTGTCATGTGAGCAGTTTGTAACTCGTTCATTGCGACAAGGACAAACACACCGAAACAAATTCCTTTGATGTATGTGAGTAATGTAGATTGCATTTGCGTAAGTCGTTGCGCTTTTTCATTTACGGTGTTGTAATCGTTAAGAATTGTTTCAAATTGCGAAGTATATGACAAAATATTACCAAATCTTGACAGTGTTTCAGATTCGGCAACTACACTATGTAATGTATCTGACATCTGTGGAATAATCTTACGCGACTTTGCAATGTATTTTTTTTGTGTATGTGAAAAAACTAACATTAAGGACATGTATATTATCCACATGAGAATAGCTGGTATTATAAGAAGATGAGAAATATTTGCTAACAATATCACCACAACTATGGCTTGCAGTATTGACAATGTAATATGGATAATTGCAGGATACGCAATAAACGATAAGTCGTTTGCAATATTTCCAAAACCATAATATAAACCTTCGGCACCTACATTGCGTAAAAATGTCGGTTTAATAAACTGAACGATAGACATAAGATTCAGTTTTTCCCCTATTTCATACTTTAGCATTAATAGTGAGGGTATAATGCTTGCAATACTAATACACACGACACTCACTATTGAAATGAAAATAGTGTATGCTATATGAGAAATTGGTAATGTTTGCATGTCAGTATTATTTGCCATATCAATGAATGCTGCTTGCACTTGTGGTACATAGATCGACAATGCAAGCGCCCCAACGATAGAAACACAAAGCAAGAGCAGATAGAACTTGTTTTCGGTTTTTAAATACTCAATGAGTTTTTTTGTATATTTCATTATCCCCCCAAGATATGATAGGTGTAAGGACTATTTATGAGGTTCCCTTAGGCTTTTAACATTTCGCCAGTATACATAATTTAGTTATTTTGTCAACTGTTTTATCGATTTGTGAAAGTTTTCTAGTATTTCTTTTGGTGTGTCTTTTCTATAACTGTTAAAGTGCTCAAAATTAAAATGCCGTTGGTAAAGTTTTGCCTTTTTCAAAAAATCTTGATTGCTATAAAAATACTCTCATGTAGAAAACTCATCTTCGAATAAGTGGTGAGAAGTTTCTACATCACTTATGAATAAGCTAAAGCACTATATGTAATTGTCTTGTGTTCAGAGCAGAAAAGTTCTACGTGGTAATTTATTTTGATACATTAGTCAAGTACTTCAATTTTTTCCATAAATATTTACCCTATGCAAATACATTTTATACAATCCAACAAAGTAGGAACGCTTAAAACGCCCCACCTAATTACTAAAACCTAAGTCAAATCCTACTGAAACCTAAAGTATATGTGCATAGCCAAGTTCTATTTTACCGTAGCACCCATAGTCTTAAAACTTACATCTTGCTCAACTTGATTAACCACTGTGCAAATTTATTTTTTACAAATGAATACCAACAATTTGTTATGTAGTACTTACCAAATGGCTTAGACCAATATCGGTTATAACCAAAATCGCCTTTTGTACCTTTGTCAAGTGTTCGAAGCAATGTAACTTTTTCTATGTTGTTCCTTGAATAGTCATAGTAAATTCTAAAAGTGTTGTAGCAATATTCTTTGTCGGTAAGAAGCCGTTGCATTTCATCGGGTGGAATTAGGTTGTTGTCAATGAGTTTTGGAATTGTTCTCTGCACAAGATCTTGTAACTTTTCATTGTCGTTGGGGAAAAGATCAAAATCGAACGAACCAATTTTTATGCGTGTGGTTTCGGCTTTTTTGTCAATCGTAAACTGAGAGTTGTCAAAGGTGATGGCCTTAGGTTCTGTTTTGGGTTGGTGGTGCGAGGTGGTGTCATCCGTTGTACCAAAGGTCATCGCATAAATCTTTTTGATAAACGGGTCGGCTTGCACGGCACTAAGTGGAATTTCTTTACAGAGCAAAAGTCCATCTAAACTTTTTGCTCGGCTCAAGGCAACATATACTTGACCATAATCCCAAGCATCGTTTGCTTGAATCGCAAGTGCGTCAAGTGTCAAGCCCTGAGATTTATGAATGGTGACAGCGTAACCGAGCTTTAATGGAAATTGTGTGAAAGTGCCTTCGGTGTATTGCTTAATTGTTTTAGTGTCATCGTCCCACTTGTAGCGTAGGCTTTCCCATGTTACGCGAGGGATTTCATAAGTTGTTTTTTTATTTTGAACAGATACGGAAATGGTGTCTTTGTTAAAACTTAAAACCTTTCCTGTGTCGCCATTGACCAAACCTAATTGGGAAATATTTTTTGTAATTAAAACTTTTGCACCAACACAGAGAGTTAATGGTTCAGGAGTTAAGCAATGGTCAAAATCAAAATCGCCATTTACACTACCTTTAAATGTCCGCTCCCTAGCACCTCGCAATGTGAGGTTGAGCATTTTTTTTGTGTTGTGTGAATCAGCGTCATCGTTTTTGGTGGTGAGTAAAAGACATTCATCTGGAATGTTTGTCGTTCCAATGCGTTTTTGGATTAAACAATTTTCGTTTAAGTATGCTATGTCTTTTTCAAAACCGACTTGACATTTACGAATGCGATTTAGTATGTTGACAAAACTTGCATCAGTTTGGCGGTAAATCTTTTTTAGTTCGACAGCTTTTACAAGGAGATCAGGATGCAAAAAAACTTTTCCAGCAAAAAAGTAATTGCTTTCCCATTGCGAAATAAATTGAGCGATGTCTTTGTCATCTTTATTAACAATGGGTGGAAGTTGAAACCAATCTCCGATGAGTAGCATTTGCTTGCCACCAAATGGTTTTGTTTTGTCAAACCATAACCGCAAACAATAATCGATGTTATCCATCATCCACGAAGACACCATAGAAATTTCGTCAATGATGATGAGGTCGGTGTGGTCTAGGACTGGATTTTTTTTAATTTTGTACAAATCCTTTTGGTTGTAGATGTCTCCTTTTCTAAAATTAAAGAATGAATGAATGGTTTGACCTGCAACATTGAGAGCAGCAATACCAGTAGGAGCAAGGACCACACAATTTTTGTGTAAGAGTTTTTGTAATTCGCATTGTAAGAATTTTATAAAATTGCTTTTACCAGTGCCAGCCCCTCCCACCAAAAAGATAACAGGCTCGTTGTCTTTGATGTGTTTAAAAGTTGTAACTAGTTCTGGGTTGTCGTTGATGTCATAGTACATGTTAGTTGTTTGCATTCGTATTGCTCCTTAATGAGATTTTCCGCCTACTCCAATGCCAAAGCCTACCGAAAAGCCGAGTGCATTTGAATAGCTTATATTTATTTTACCATAAAAGTTAGTGAATATAACCATCGCACCAACTTCTGCCTTAAACGCAATGTAAGTTAGGTTTAACAAACCTGGTTTGCTTTTTGGAAGTAGCATTGAAGAATCTTTATCAAATCGTAAACCTAAGCCAGCACCAATGTATGGTGCAAATTTTTCAAAAACAATTCTTCCATAATTAAACAAAACCATTCCGCTATGAAGTGTGCTGGTGGCATCGTAATCGTTGTGTGTGTATTCAAAACCATACACAAATGCATTTTTGTTTGTGGTTGTAAGTAGTTCAAAAGCATAACTCATTTTTTCGAGAGAGGATTGTCGATTTAAAATTTCGCCAAATGGTAATGAAACAGAAAGTCCAAAGAACATATTATCAGCTTGTCTTGAAATATTGTTTAAAAAAGTGTTTGCATTTTGAGTGTTATTGTTTTGTGGTGCTTTTGCAATGTATGTATCGCCTTTATCAATAAGTGTTGAGGAAAGTTGATAGTTATTTTTGTCAAGCATTGCAGTGTGGATTTGTTCGCTTGTCATGGCATTCAAATTAATACCGCTAGACATATTTGTAACTTGGAATTCGCCACACCAGATTGAAGAGCGGTCTTTTTTAGCAAACAAACTAATTTTATAGTGACCTATATTTGGGAAAGCAACGAGTGTTTGAGTTTTTCCTTGAATTTCTTGGCTCATTGTACAGTGATACATATAGTTATCAGAGTTATCTTTAACATTGATACTCAAAGTGTATCCATTTTTACACTTATAGGAAAGCAATAAAAAGTTTTCAACATAATTTTCTTTTTGTGGGTAGGTGAATAGTTCGACTGCATCTGCAAGGTTAGGGCGTAGGTAAGGAAGTTTTGTAAAACCAGAAGCGGTAACTTGACGCGGCAAAAGTTGTTGGGTTGCATCATCGGTAGGGAAGTGAGTGCATAAAAAGAACTCTGGTTTTGCAAAAAGCCAAGTAGTACTGTAATCTTGCACTGATGTGCGACCGTCCATGTGTCCTGAATCCCAAGTGCAATCGACAAGGTACCAAGCGCCATCTAGTTGTACGATGTTCCAAGCATGGTTTGAATCATTGGGTTTTTCGTAAGTAGAATGAGAATACCCAACACCACGAGCATAACCTGAGACCTTTTCACATTCAAGCCCTACTGCATCACACAAAGCCTTAAACACATTTGCATAGCTAGAGCAAACCGAGCGCCTTGTACGCAAACACGTTGCAACATCTTGGGACGGAAGGTTATCGCTCCAATATGAAACATCATCGTAAAAGAGCAATAGGGCGGTGACATCGTGGGCGAGTTTTGCTCGTGCGAACTGATTGGAAGAAAAGTTTTTAATCCACTTTGCGACGGCGGTGATGTATTCGGTTGGGTTGTACCTTCGTAATGAGTCAAGGTTTGAATCGGCGATAATGTTTTGGGCTTCTGGATATGGTGTGTTGGTTCTGTAGCTTTCAGCTTTGGCGTAGGAGGCTGGTAGCCTGTAATTGCCAGAGGTCGCGGCGAACATGAAAACGCTCAATTGAAAGAGTAAGATGAATGTAGTTAAGGGTTTCTTATGTCTCAAGTTTTGCTGTTCTCCTTAGGTTTTATATTATTGGTTTTTGGGTTGGGGATGCAAGGGGACGTGGACTTTTTAATTACGATTACTTTTTTCTAGACCAATCCCATTTTTCCTTTAGTTTTTTTCTATTGCTTTTTGTCCGTCTAGTGTTATTATCCTACTAATATAGTTCTATACCAGTATTATATTGCCACTTTTTTATAATTATATTAGCTAAATCATAATAGCAAAATTTAATATCCTCTTTTAATTTTTTATAAGTATCAAAAGGTAAATATTTATATACAATATCATAATCGAAAGCAATATTTCGGTAATCAAATGCTTGACCATATTCCTTTTTTATAATTTCAGTTATTTGTTCCATAGTCATTTCATAATAATTTGCATATCTACTTTTTCTACTAAGTATAATTTGTGTTTTTTTATACTCAGCAGAAGTTAATCCCCCTTTTTTTTGGAGTTCTATGGTACAATAATCAAAAATGGCTTTTTGTTTTATATCTTCAATATCATTTTTTAAGAAAAGTATGCTTGGGTTTTGATTATATTCGATTTTAGAAATTATTTTGCTATGTCTATATTCTTTTGCATATCTTAATGCCGTCATACCATCCTTATCTTGTGCATTGATATTTGCTCCGAGTCTTATAAGTAGTTCAGTTGCATCTAAAGAATTATTTTGTGCTGCATACATCAAAGCAGTTTTTCCGCTACTATCGCTTCTTTCAATATCTACTCCTTTTTCTATTAATACTATCATACTGAGTATAGCTTTGCTCTTTGCTGCATATATCAAAGCAGTTTTTCCGCTATTATCGTTTGTTTCAATATCTGCTCCATTTTCTATTAATACTATCACACTAAGTACAGCATTTTTTTTTGCTGCATACATTAATGCTGTACATCCATAAGTATCCTTTTCTTCAATATTTATACCTCCCATTATTAGTCCTTTAACTATGTCAGCTTGATTATTCTCACTTGCAATCATTAGTGTTGTTTTTTTATAATGATCACTAATGTGAATATTTGCACCTTGTTTAATTAGTAGTTTTGCAGCTTTTATCGAATTGTTTTCTATTGCATGCATTAATGCCGTTCGACCATAATTATCTATAGTGTCAAGATTTACTCTATGTTTTATAAGAAGTTTTATTATACCTATTGAATTATATATTGATGCGAATATAAGTAGTGTGCGACCATTCTGATCAGAGAAGTCAATATCAATATAATTTGTAAGTAAGTATTTCATATAATACACCGAGTTAGCCTCGCAAGCATTTTTTAATTGTTCTAATACTAATAGGAGTTTATGTTTATCTAATGTGGGTTTATGTTTATCTAAATATGTTATTGATGTAATAAGGTATTTAGTGGAAGAAAAGATCCCTTTATCCATATATAAGATATCAATACCTGTTTTATTTGGATTATAATCATCATATAATATCATATTGATTTCAGGTTTCGAGTTTGACGGAATAAAAAATAAATGAAGCGTCCCATTTATAGCATCATCTAGAATTATCCACCAATTATTATTCAAAAATTTTGAAGTGGGCATTAAATAAGAAACTCGTTGATGTGTAACGGTTCTAAATGTAATATTACCATCTTCTATACTGTAATTATGCTTTTTTAATAACTCAATCGCTTGTTTCTTTAGCATTTTTGTTTGCTCCGTGTTATTTTTCGATAGGTTTTATATCAATGCCGAGTGTAGCAGCGTGATCGATAAATGTTTTCATGTTATTTGGATTCCATTGTGTAGAAACTACAACTTCTGTTCCATCAGAAAGTATAAGTGCCTGTTTCTTAAAGCGTGAGTCTTCCCATTCTTTTTCTGAAACCTCTTCATAACGGCGTATCATTTTTCCAAATCCAGGTTTTGCGATATGATCAGGAAAAGCTTGTTTTAATTTTTCAAAGTCAATTCCATTATTGCTTTCAATATATAGCTTTACACTAGCAAAAACAGTTGGTCCCTTACCACCTGTATGCTCTCCATTTACTGTGTATTGTGTGTTATCTCTGCCAGCACTATTTTTTGAAAATGATTGAGTGTAGCTAGGAGATAAGGTAGCTATATTTGTATTTGTGTTTTTGGTAATGCTTATGTCATACTCTTGTAGAACATTTTTAACCCCATTTTCACTTATCTCCATCGTTTCAATAAAATGCTTTTTTAGCAATTCGATAATTAATCCTTGAGATAATTCATTTTGTATTTTAGTAATTGCTGCGTGTTTTTCATTTATTTCATTGATAAATCTTTTAATCGCTTGTTTATCAAAACTATCTTTGGTAAAAAGTTCTACAAATTTAACACCATTTGGATTGTCATATTCAAAAGGAATTTCTAACATCGCATATTTGTTCTGCACGGTAAAATCATAATCATAGATATATAGTTTATCACAAACGAGTATCCCTAGATCTATTTTTAGCTGATTCAAATAACTAAAAAGTTGCTCTTGTCCATCGTGTAAAGTATGCCGTTTTAGCTCGACAACGAAAAGGTCGGTATTGTCATTTTTTATAACGATGTCTGCCTTTTTTGATGTTGAGCCCATTTTTATACTCCTTTGTGAATCAATTTGATTGGGTGAGTACTTAAAACAAAACTTGAATAGCATTTCCCAAGCTTGTTGAACCAGCTCTTCTTTTGCATTGATATTATTGTTATATGTGACTACTATGCCATTCCAATTATCAGTGTAGTTCATTTTTGTTTACTCCTAAAATTTATCTAATCCTCAATATTTCTAAGTAGTTTTTTAAGCCGTTTTAAATCGGTTTCATCGAGTAACCCTTTTTCATTCAGAATGCTTTTTATTTCTAATGAAATATTAGATGCATCAAATTTTTCGATTAAATTATCCTCATGGCTATGTATCGAATCTATAACATAATACTCTTTGTCATCAATTTTTTGTCTTGTTACATCAGCACCAAAGATACCCCAAACAAAACCACTTAAGAATTCTATTTTTTCGATATCGACTCCTTGTTCGATTAAATCGTCAATTAGTACTTTATCGCATTCTTTCGGATTATTACCAAACATCTTATAAAAAATTGGTTCGTCAGGATAATCTAAAGTGTTGTTGCATAGGTTGCGTATAAAAACTTTTAGCTCGGGCGTTAATATTTCGTTTAGAACTTCTAATGCGATTAGATGATTTCGTTCTTTGGCACTTCTTCTTGCCTGATAAAACTTTTCACCATCATTAGGATTTTCTGGATCTAGGTTTTCAATACTCTTTTCCATTTGATTGAATAAACCATTCACCGCATCCGTATACCTTTGCATAATTTTTTCGTAATCCATTTTTTATCTCCTTAATTTAAACTTAGTTTATTTAATAATCGTTGCTTTTCTGTATTTTCTTTGCCTGAATAATGGTCGGCACAACCAAGTATTATCGTACTAGAACTGCTATCATCTTTTTCGTATTTATAGATTAAGCGGTTTTTTTCGTCAATCCTTCGCGAATAACAGCCTTTGTAGTCCCCTTTTAGGACTTCGGGTTTCCCTTCTCCTTCGAGTGGTCCATATCGTTGTATCGATTGAATTAGCATGTGTATTCTTTTGTATTTGGATTTGTCTTGACTAAGCCAGCTTTTGTAATCTTCAAATCCCTTGTTATCAAAAATTAGATAATGTCGTTTAGGCATTTTTTGTTTTCTTCCTATCACACAAGATGAATCATATTCAAGTCTGAGTTATCTGAATTGGTAATTTCAATATCATTGTTGCCATTGGATAAAAATATCATTAATAATATTAATATCAATATAATCATAGATATTATTTCAATTAGTATTTTAAACTCAGTATTAACTTTGTTCCATAACCAGCATAAAACACCAATCCAACATCCTAAGGAGCAAAGTACAACTGTAAAACTTCCCCACATATTTATTTTACTAACTGAAAAGTCATATGCCGAAGTTGGACATAATTTTTCTTTGAGGCTTCCTTTTGGATTTAGGTACACATCATACAATGGTCCTATTAAATCACGTTCAAGTAAAGAAACATGGGCTTCCCAATTTTTTTGCCAAAACTTTGATCCTTTGTTTACATTATGCCAAGCAACAGAAAAGAAAAATCCAAGACCTGATAATGTTGATATTACAGGCACCAGAAAATAATATTTTTCAGAAAACTCTACATACTTGCAGATTACAGCAAACAATGCGGCATAAATTACAGTGATAAATGCCCAAAAGAATGCTGTTCTTTTCCAGTTCAATTCTATTTCAAACTTGCGAATATCGAGAGCTTCTTTTAGTGCAAGGTATCGCGTGTTCTCTTGTATAGTTTCTTTGTCATCTGGGAATAGACTTAAATAATTATACCTACTTTTGATTTCGTTAGCTTGTCTTTTAGTGTTAGTCATAAATAACTCCATTAATACAACTTTCTTCCTTTTCGATAATCTGCTGGTGATAATCTTTTTTTGTTATCAAATGCTTTAATGTAGTCTGATACCTCCCACTCCCAAGCTTCTTGCATGCAATAGTTTTTGTCGTACAAAATCCAAATCAGTTTGTCCCATTCATAGTTTTTAGCTTTTTGAACCATCGTAACAAAACTTCCAGGCTTTCCACTTGGGCGATTGGCCTTGACCTGATACCGCACTCCCTTATACACAAAATCGCTGCCCTTGCTTACAGCCGTTTTGTCTTGCATGTAGGCTGAATACTCGCTTTCTGACATTCCCACCAACATTGCAGCGTCATATTCTGAAAGCGTGCTTGTAATCTGTGGCGAAACTCCAAATCTTTCTTGCCATTCAAGGGCGATTTTAATTAACTGCTCTCGTAGATTTATGTTCATTGGTTTGCTCTTTTTAAAAATTATATCTTACTGGGTTTTGACCTGCATGATATTCGCGAGGTAATAGTTTGTTAGTATATTTTTTTCTAATATTTTCTGGGGCAAGGGTAAAGCTAAATACCAATCTTTCATCGTTAAAATGTGGATATGCAGAGCCATCATCCATTTCATAATGACACCCAGTAATAGTGTACACTTCACGAACCACATTATCTATTACAGAAAATACATAGTCCGCTTCCATTGCGTGCTGTTTGCTACAACGCCACCATTTTCTTGTTGCTTCAAGTAAACTACCTCTACGATGCACTACATCAGAGTGCGTGTACAACAACATAACTCGCTCACTAATATTTCTAATTTCTTCCATAATAATATGCTCCTCCAATTAGAAATTCCATCATCACACCAAAGCGGCGACGAAAGAGGCGTTTGTCAACGCCTCTTTAATTAGTATACTAATTAACTTTTTTTTCCAAGCTAATCTAACTTCTCTTTACGATATTCTTCAATTTTATCTGCAAGTTTATCAAAGAAATCAAGCAAAAGATCACGCACCCTTTGTGGTGAATTATCAAATAGGTGTTCTAAACTTTCTTTTTCCAAGTTTAACCATTGAGTTTCATCTTCATCTCGCAATCTAAGTAATAAATCAAGTATATCTTTATCCATATCAGCCCCCTTCTACTTTCTCAAAGTGTCATTAATAGATTTAATAATTTTAACAATTACATTATCATAAACTGTTTGCGAAGCTGATTTTGCTGCTAAAGTTGATATAAAGTTATTGCGTTGTATAGAAGATTCTTTAATATCATAGCTGTCTAATAAACTGTTTTTGCTATCTCGAAGTTCAACTTGAATATTTAATTTTGCTTCCCAAGTGCCTACATCCATAAAGGAAGCTCCACCTTCAATATTATATGCTCCATATTCAAGTATAGTAACGGTTAGACTATATTTTTCAGATAAAATAGAGTCATTACTCAAGGCTTCTTCTAAATGCTTTTTTAGTGTTTCAGCGATTTTATCCTTATTATTTACGGTACGTAGATCGTTGACAATAATTTCCGTAGTTTGTGCTGGCAGACTATCGAATCCTGTAATAACTTTAGGTATTTCTGGTGTAACATACTTAACACTAGAACACCCAACCAAACCCAAAACCAAAAAAGTTGAGAGCAAAGCAACTAAACCTTTCTTTGAAGTTTTCATAAAAACTTCCTCCAAAAATAATAATATTAACAGTCGCTTGAAAATGCGACGCTTTTGGCGTTTGTCAACGCCAAAATAATAGTATACTATTATTTTGGCGTTTGTCAACGCCAAAATAATAGTATACTATTATTTTTTTTGAATTGATCAAACACTATGTATTATACATTTATTCTTCAAAACCTAATTCGTTCAAGGTAATGAGAATTTTTTTTATATCCACAGTAAATTTATCTTCTTCCATTTTTTTTACAATAAACCATACTTTTTCTGGAAATGAAAGCTTGTTAAATACTTCTTCGTTTACATATTGCTCTATATATGGTTTAATATTTACATAGCAGTTACTGTCTATTTTTTGAATAAATTTATCACATGGACATTTTAGTTCATTGCAATTTCTAGCAATTTTAACTTCTGTATCACAGTTCTGGCAGATTAATGACATAAGTTTTTCCCTCTTATTTGAATATATGATGTAAATACATATTTATTTCTGCAGTCTAAATCTACCTTATCATTTTCATCATAGTCAAATCCCAATTCCTTTAGCACATCTAGTAGTTCTTTATTCATTGTTGCGGTGCCTCCTCGTTATAATTATCTTTAGGTCGATAAGCATCTATTTCTAGCTCTTGTATTATTTCATTAGCAATAGATTCAGCTAGGCTATCAAAATAGTTATTTTGTTTTAATTTCTTTACAACTTTCAACGATACACTTTGAACAATTTTCTTTTTGGTTTGTTGCTTAATTGTATATCTTGTATTCTCTAGTGATCCTTCTATTTCGACGGTGCATTCTTTTTCAGATCTCCATATACATATAATAGCCAATACCACAGTTAAAACTATAACAACACATATCACCCCCATTATAATTGTTATAATCCATTTATCACATTTTGCCATCTTCGCACCTCCAAAAGCAATAAAAATAAACAAAACCGTTATCATAAAAAGCATAGCTAAAAATGACATAAGCGCAATACTTTTATCTTTCATTTTGGACCACCATACTCTTTGAAGTCAAATTCGATTGAACCATTCTTTTTTGTATTACCATGTACCAATGTAACATACATAAAAAGCGAAAGGGTAGTGCACATCACGGCTAAAACTGTAATTGCAAAACCTAAGGTTCCGTTCAATTTCAGAACCGTTTTGACGAAACTTATTAGCTCAAATACAAAAAGCCCATAAGCACAAGTGCATAACACATAAGCCAGTGCGATGTTGATATTTGAAACTGAAAAAGAATTAGAAGTGTTAGTTTTGTATATCTTATACAGTGGTCCTGTGATTTCGTCCTCCAACATATCGAGGTGGTTTTCCCAGTTTTCTTGCCAATGTTTTGAGCCCTTGCTTGCTAAAAGCCATGAAACACAAAAGAACAATCCCAAAGATGCTAGTATCAAAAGCGGAACCGCACCATGTTTTGACGCCTCGCCGTCTTTAGTATAAAAGTCTTTTAGCACATTGTAATAAGCGACATAGATCGCCGTAATAAATCCCCAAAAGTAAAGGGTGCGTTGCCAGTACTTGTCAATCTCAAATTTACGTACATCATGTGCAGCCTTGTAAGCGTTTGAGTTTTTAGAAGTATCGGTCAATGCCTCAATAAATTCGCGGTCAAGAGTTACAGTGTACTTCTTGTCATCCTCTTTGCTTGAAATTGTAAACGAGTACTTTTGCTTGACATTTGCATTATCGTGTGTTGCACTCGTATGCATTTTCTTAGCGTATTCATCAGCGTCGATTGTATGTCGCACCCACTTGAATGATTTACCCATTGTTGTTTCCTTAAAGATTACTTTATTTTATACCATCTTGTATCAGAATACTTATATGTAGCCATATCACATTCGCCATCGTAGGAAGGTGAAGTACACATTATTCCTTCATCAGCATCTAAGGTTTCAATGCGCAATATATAATACTCTGTATAATTTGTTGGGTTTATAATCTCAGCTTCGTATTCAATACTATCCCAAAAGGCAAACCGTTTTAACTTGTATTCATGAGTTGAAGAACGAGCAGAAGTTGCAGTTTTAGCAAGATATAGATATTCTACTGTTTTATCGTTATTGAATCTGAGTTTGTATTTAGCACCATCAACTGATAAGCACTCCCAAGTAGTCCCTGCAAATGGGTCTACACTTGTGGTATTGCTCTTACCATTAGTTCCTTGGTTACAACCACTTACCAAACCTAAAACTAAAAAAGTTGCAACCAAAGCAACTAAACCTTTCTTTGAAGTTTTCATAAAAATTTCCCTCCAAAAATAATAATCTTAACCGTCGCTTGAAAATGCGGCACATTAGGGCGTTGACAAACGCCCTAATAATAGTATACTATTATTTTTTTGAAAAAATTTGTGGTAAGATTGCTTCGTCGTTTCACTCCTTGCAATGACGATAGTACAGTGAAGCCCATTAGGTTTGAAACAAGGAGCTACGGATCTTTCTGCAAGTAAATTAGGGGATCTCGAAAAACTAGTATTATGGGCACTTCTAAAAATTCAAAATTTAAAAATTTTTAAGAAGTGCGCCTTGTTAATTTTCGGTAGGTTTTATTTTTTTTCTTGAGTTTCAAGCATATTAGTAATTTTTATATATTTTTCAGCTTCGGTTTTTGCAATTTCTAGAGCAGTATATCCAGAATAGTCTTTAGCTTCAATGTCCGCTCCATTTTCGAGTAGTATTTTAACTACGTCTATACACCCATGGGTGGTTGCATACATAAGAGCTGTGCAGCCTTCATCGTCTTTTGCTTCGATATCGGCACCATGTTCAAGCAATATTTTGATTGTCTCTGTGTAATTATGCCCAGCTGCTAACATAAGAGCTGTGTTTCCAAAGTCATCTACCCCCTCAATATCTGCTCCCTTTTCTAGTAAAACTTTGATTGCACCTACAGAACAATATTCAGCCGCATACATAAGAGCCGTCCTACCTCTATTGTCTTTTGCTTCGATATTAGCACCATTTTCCAGTAATATTCTTACCACATCAGAATTATATTGACTTGCAGCCCACATAAGAGCCGTCTTTCCATTATAGTCTTTTGCTTGGATATCTGCCCAATGTTCAAGTAATATTTTGATTGCGTCTAGAGAATTATTTTGAGCAGCTACCATAAGTGCTGACCTACCATCATTATCTAATACTTCGATATCGGCCCCATGTGCAAGTAATAGTTTAATGGCATTTGCACAGTTTCCAGTAGTAGCAAACATGAGAGCCGTCCAACCTTCATTGTCTTTTGTCTCAATATCAGCACCATTTTCAAGCAATATTTTGATTGTCTCTGTGTAATTATGCCTAGCTGCTAACATAAGAGCTGTGTTTCCATATTCATTCTTAGCTTCAATGTTGGCACCATTTTCAAGTAATACTTTAATTGCATTTACAAAATTTTTCCAACTTGCAATTATAAGAGCTGTGCATCCTTCATTATCTTTTGCTTCAATATCAGCACCATTTTCAAGCAGTACTTTAATTGCACTTGAAGAGTTTTGCATAGCAGCTACCATTAAAGGTGTATATCCATCTTTATTAGTAGTCTCTAAATCTATCTTATCATTTTCATCATACTCGAATCCTAATTGCTTTAGCTCATCTAGCAGTTCTTTATTCATTTTACTAGCACCTCATTATAAATATCCTTATGTTATGTTTCTAGTTCAATACTATTTTATCTTATTTAATTGTCAAGCCATGCATTGCACCTACGCATTGTAACAGTTGAGATTACTTCGTCGTTTCGCTCCTCGCAATGACGGAGCAACTTCTCGCAATGACGCATACTAGCTCGTCATTGCGAGCCTTGCCCCACAAGCGAGAAGGCAAGGTGAAGCAATCTCGCGTAACGAGGGCTGTAACCGAAAGATTGCTTCGGGGCTTTCGCCCACTCGCAATGACGAGTGTCAGTTGAGACAGCTTCAGACAGACCACTCGCAATGACGGCATCCGTTAATACGGCGTTAACCTAACCAAAAATGAAAAATGTGCAAAAATGGTAACGTTAATCTTGATTTAACGGTGAAAATCGGCTATAATTGTCATAAGCAGCCTAAAGGAGATTGTTGATGGAACTATACCGACGAGAAAACTACCTTAGAAAAATACGAGGCTTTTACCATGCCGACGACATAATAAAGGTGATCACAGGTGTGCGAAGATGCGGTAAATCAAGTCTCATGCAGACTATTGCACAAGAACTAAGGGAAAGCGGTGTAAAAGAAGAAAACATCATTTATCTAGATTTGGACCAAAAAGGCAATCGGTCTATCACAACGATTGAGGCATTAGAAGCAAAGATTGATGAGCTAAACACGGCTGGTGGGCTAAAGTATTTGTTTATCGATGAAATCCAAAATGTAAAAGATTTTGAGGTTCTGATTAATGAATACAGGAGCTCTGGAGATTGGTCGATTTTTTTGACAGGTTCTAACTCGTATTTGCTTAGTGGTGAACTTATTACTAAACTCACGGGTAGGTATTTGGAATTTGAAATGTTTCCGCTTTCTTATGATGAATATGAAAATATGAAAGCTTTTTATAACAAGCCTATACATCATGAATCGATAATCGAGTTGCGAAATTATATTTTGGAAAGCGGCTTTCCTCGCACCATTTTTTTTGATGATATTGCGGATAAGCAAACTTATGTGCAGGGCGTAATCAACGAGATTTTTGAAAAAGATATTCGAAAACGAGTTAAGATACGAAAAAAGGAAACTTTTGAACTTGTGCGTCGATATGTTATAAATAATTTTGGTGCAACAACAAGTATAAACAATATTTGTGAGGGCTTAAAAAAAGGTGGAAACAATATTTCAAAAATGGCTGTTTCTCGATATATTAAGGCTTTGGTGGATGCAAAGATTTTATATCCTTGTGATAGGTTTGATATGAAATCCAAAAAGATGCTTTCTGGAGAAAAAAAGTATTATCTGTCTGACCTAGGATTTTATTATGCTGATAATACCAACAACGAAATCAATTTTGGACCAGTGCTTGAGAATATAGTTTATACTTACGCAAAGGCACAAGATTGTTCTGTTAGTGTTGGTCGCATCGGGAAACTCGAGTGTGATTTTATCATGAGAAACAGAGAGCAAAACTATGCCTATGTGCAAGTGGCTTATACTATACTTTCAAGCAAAGAAACTGAAAACCGAGAGTATAGGTCGTTAGAAAGTATAAGAGACAATTATCCTCGTTATGTGGTTACGACAGATTTTTTGATTCAAAAGAGGAATGGTATAAGCCATGTTAATATGATGGAATTTATGAAAGCTGGCAAGGAGTTTTAGTTTTATGTGGTTTTTGTTTACTAGGAGCAACAATGTTATTAGAAGAATTCGATACTGATGTGGATGCGTTTATAAATCCTAATATGGTTGTGGGGAAGATCGAAAACTTTCCTGAAGTTACAGTTTCGTGTTTTTCGAAGCAACTTTTTGACAAGGTGCTTTCGTTTTTCGATGCGAAGAAAATCGCGGAGATCCATTCGGCTGTGGGTCGAAATCCTGTGTATGAGATTAAATACAATGACAAGCGATTTGCGTTTTTTCAGTCTAGGGTAGGCGAGCCATTGTGCGTGGCCGAGTACGAAGATGTGATTGCGATGGGCAGCAAGAAGCTGATATTGTATGGGAATTGTGGTGTGTTGGATAAGTCTATCGAAGATTGCGGAATCATTATCCCGACGATCGCTATCCGAGATGAAGGCACTAGTTATCATTACCTTGCCCCTAGCGACACAATCCCTGTAAACAAAAAATACAAAGAAGAATTTAAGGCGGTCTTGGCGGAGGCTGGTTACACTTATGTGGAGGGCACTACTTGGACAACCGACGCACCATATCGAGAAACTCGTGGGAAGATTGCTCGCCGCAAACAACAAGGCGCGATTTGCGTTGAAATGGAATGTGCTGGGATGCAAGCCGTCTGCGATTTTCGTGGTACGGACTTTTTTCAGTTTTTCTACGCAGGCGACAACCTAGACCATTCGTCCTGGGACCCAAGAAGTCTTTCTGGCGATGCCAAACTTGACGACAAAACAAAGATTGCCTTTTTAGCCTTTGAACTAGGCTTACGGATTATGTAGGGTAGGTGAGGAGAAAACTTTATGATTTACTTAATTGGTGGGAGTTCGCATGTAGGGAAGACGCTTCTCGCACAACGGTTGATGTAGCGGACTGGCTTTCCGTATATGTCGCTGGATCATCTCAAGATGGGGTTTATTCGTTCTGGTATGACAGAGTTGACCATTGAGGATGACGATGAGATATGCGATTTTATGTGGCCGTTCGTGGTGGAGGTGATTAAAACTGTGATTGATTACGACCACAATCCATTCACTAATCTACTACAGATTTATAGTATATCGCTTTTCTTGACCGCGACCTGTTATTTTAATAAGTCCTGCATTTTCCATTTGCTTCATCACTACAAAACTACGAGTTTTCTTTATACCCAAAAGCTGTTGGACTTGTTCATCGGTAATTTCTTTATGTTGTAGGATAAAATCAAGCACTTTTTGCATTTGAGGAGTAAGCTCTGTTCTAGGGGTTTGATGTGTATTGACAGCATTCATATTAGGGAGCGTAATTTTAAATGTGTTACTTGTAACTTGGATTTGTGGCTGAGCCATACAACCTGAATATAAGTTAAATATTCTCCGAATCCCTGTACCATAGCTTTCAATCAAACGCAAGCGATGAAACACACTAGCCAAATTCTTGTTACGAGGTTGAGAAATTCCTGAGCGGATGTCATCAGGCGAGAGTCCTGGAAGCAATCCACCTAAAGAAATAAACTCAATTTGCTTATCAGTAACATTCAGAATAATACTTCCACTAAAACTATAATCGCGATGTACAAGTGCATTGAGAAAGGCTTCTCGTATTGCTTCGTCGGGATAGTCTTTTTTTTCAGTTCGCACTATACCCGTAATAACCGCACTTGTTTTATTGCACAAGCTCAAGTAATTTATTGTTTGCTTGAATTGGTGAAAAACAGACCCTCCAAACTCTTTTGTATCACGAAAAATCGTACAAGCTTCATCAGCAAATACAGCTATTTTGGTTGTATGCGTACATTGGTCAGAAAGCAGTAAAGCGAGGTTAGTATAAAGATTATCCTTTTTGTGTGTAATACCAAGGGTGCGATATTTTTCCTTGCTAAACGACACTCCGTAAAGCAAAAAAGCCTCCTTCGCCGCTTTAAAAGTCAATTCTTGCTCAATAGACCGTTCTTCTTCAAAAGTATCCCCATCACTTTCTTTAATCATCTGACGAATTTGCTCATAAGACGCTGGTGCACTTGATGTACCTTGCCTTACATAAACACCGCCAGGCTTTATCCCCTTGCTTTTGAGGTAGTACGGCTTGTTAGTACCCTCATTAACTGTAATACGAACTATCTTGCCGTCTTGTATTGTAAAACGAACAAACATAGTAATATCAGGCTGTATAGCATCCCGAATACCATTAGTGATGCGCGTGTATTCATTATCAATATCTCCTAAATCGACAATCTCCCCATTATCGTCTATACCGACATAAATAATTCCACCGCTAGTATTCGCAAAGGCGATTACTTCTTTGTATATATCTTCAGTAAATTTTTCCTTGAACTCAATACCTTCAGTTTCAATAAGCATTTACCCTAAGCCTCACTTTAATGATATTATACATGTGAATATTCACTTTGTCAAGAGTGAATGAATAATCAATGAATATTCACTGAATATCCACTCGAGCTATGAATTTCACTGAATATTGAATTTGACTTGAGGCGTTATTGCGTTAGATTGCTTCGGGGCTTCCTGCCTGTCGGCAGACAGGTCGCCCACTCGCAATGACGGCTTAGTAGTGTGCGTCGCAATGGCGGCGGAAAACCCGTCATTGCGAGCCTTGCCACCCAATATTGAGGGCAAGGCGAAGCAATCTATTCGTAACAAGAGCTTATTACACGAGATTGCTTTCGGGTGTTTGTGGTTTCCTTACCATAATAAAAGGAAACCACTTCCTCGCAATAACGGTGAACGTGCATTACTGAGCGGAACGAACCAGGCGGAGCCCCGTGTCGTGGCCGTAGCCCGCAGACGAGATGTAGTCGCGGCTAGACGCACGGCAGAAGGCGGCAATGCCGTACCAGCTGCCGCCGCGGTACACGCGGCCCGGGCCCGAAGCGGGACCCGTAGGGTCACTCGCAGTTGCATCATAGCTACCATACCAATCCCAGCACCATTCCAATACATTTCCACTCATATCATAGAGTTCATAACCGTTTGGTAGCTTCTTCTTTACTTCATGAGTTTTATCGTTGCTGTTACCGTTGTACCAAGCGTATTTTCCAACTTCTGTTTCGATTGTAGTGCCAGCAGCGTACACATAACCAGTTAAACCTCCACGGGCTGCATATTCCCACTCGGCTTCTGTGGGAAGACGGTAGCCAGTTTTGCTGAAATCGCAGGTTGCATTATTCCACGATGTATTGGGGCTTGTTGGAATGTCAGTGTACTCCAAATTAGCCCAATCCACCTCAACTTTTCCACCTTTTCCGTCATCAACCTGCACTGAATAACAAGGCTCATACCCATCAATAAGTGAAAGCTTATTACAGTAGGCTATTGCCATATACCAGTTTACATTTTCTACTGGGCGAAGTTCTTGTATTTCACCTTCTGTAGGATTGCTCGAAAAATAGCTTGGATTCGTGTCAAAGACTTCTAGCCATTCGATTTGGGTTAATTCGTGGTCGCTTATCCAAAAATTCTTAGTAAATGTTACTGTGTTTGTCCCAGTGCCGATGTTAAAAGTTTTACCACCACTTTGTATCTCAGTCATTTTCAAATCGTGTTCATAAGTCTTAAAGGTAAACGAGTCGGTTTTGTTTCCGTCCTCGGTTGTAACCGTTATCGTACAAGACTGATCTTTTTGGGTCGTCTTAATCTCGACTAGTCCATCAGTAACTGTCGCAATGCTTGGGTCGCTAGTAGACCATGTTACAATTTTATTTGTAGCATTACTTGGTTGAACATCTACCTGAAATTGCCTTGTACTGCCTAAATTTATAACACCGGGCTTTGACTTAATCGAAACGCTTTTCACGCTAATAGTTGTTTTTTCCCATACTGCATACAAGGTTATATTGCTTGTTGCAGTAAAACTCGCTTGGTCGTTGTACTCGACTGTGCCATCAGCACTTGTGGCCCAACCACTAAAAGTATGATCGGTGCGAGAAAAGACATTTGGCAATAGGTTTTGGGGTTCGCCTTCGGTGAAGATTTGTGGTGTCATCTCGCCAGTCCCACCGTTTGAGTTAAATGTCACGGTGTAAGTCGTCGGCGTACTAGGTTCTGGTCCTGGTGTCGGCTCTGGCTCTGGCTTTGGCTCTGGCTTGTTTGGGCAGGCTACTAGCCCCAATACTAAAGCTACACTTGCAAGGAGCATAGCTAGTTTGTGAAATTTGTTCATAGTGTTCTCCTTCTATGGATAAAAGTTTTGCTTAGGGGCGTTTGTCAACGCCCCTAATAGTAGTATACTACTATTTTTTTGAAGGAGTTTTTGCGAGATTGCTTCATCACTTCGTTCCTCGCAATGACGTGCTGATAGCTATGTGCTGGTGGGCGGGCAGGTTGGTTTTTATAGTCTCAAACCACCTTAGCCCAAGGCTGTTATCGGAATCACATGCACACCATCGGGTCTAGTGTAGGCTGCTTTGGTGATGCCACAAATAACGCCTAAACTGTGAGGCGGGCGACCCTCGTCAGTCATTATGCGTTTAATCTCTAGTAGTTCTTCAGCGGCTTTGTCAATCTGGCTAGCTCCAAGTTTTATCTCTAAAGCACTCCACCTGCCATCTGGGAGTTCAATCACAGCATCCGCCTCGTGCCCACGGTTATCACGAAAATGGTACAATTTTCCGCCAATCTTTTCGGCATAAATACGCAAATCGTGCTCGCACAAAGCCTCAAACAAAAACCCAAAGGTTTCTAGGTCATTGTACAAGATCTCAGGCGTGGCAGAAAGGGCTGCAACCGCAAGGGAGACATCGGCAAAATGCCTTTTCGGCGATTTGAGGAGCCGCCTTGAAGAACGAATCGATGGGCTAAACGCCAACTGGTCATCTATTAAAAACAACCTTTCAAAGATACTCAAATAATCCGAGATGGTGTTTTTATCGAGTTCCACTTCATCAAGAGCCGCCATGTCTTTGTTGAGTGTTGCGTTGCTTGCGATGGTGCTTTCATTTCGCCCTAGGGAATGGAGTAACGAGCGGACTTTGCGTTCATCTCGCTTTATACCGTCCACCTTGAACATATCGTCCGCAATTACAGCCTCAAGGTAGGATTTTGTCATATTCATTGCGGCGGTTTCGCTGGCCCCTAACGCTCCAGGCCAGCCACCTCGAACACAATAATACACCAGTTCACGCAAAGAAGGTTCTGCGATTGCCCTTGGTTTGATTTCCTTGTCGAACAAAGACGCGAGGGGCACTTCCCCAGTTGAATCCCCAGTTTCCGCTAAACTCATTGTCCTCATCCGCAATAGCCCAAACCTGCCAGTGCCACTATGGAGGATGCCCTTGTGGTTAGGTGTCGCCGACCCAGTCAGTAAAAACTGCCCCTTTTTGCCTGATTGGTCAACCTTAAATCTTATGGCGTCCCACAAGGATGGAACCTCTTGCCATTCATCTATCAAACGAGGGGAATCTCCATCAAGCACCAAATCGGGGCTCAACTCGGCCAATGTCCTGTTTTGGAAATTTCCCTGCGGGTCTGTGATAAAACAAACGCTTTTTGCGTGGTTTAACGATGTCCATGTCTTACCACACCATTTTGGTCCCTCCACGGCAACGGCTCCAAATATCTCAAGGTATTCATCCACCTTGTCATCGATATATCGCTGTTTATACCCTTTTTTTGTCAGGTTCATACTCATCTCCCCCACCATTATACACTATTCATACAAATGTATCAATCCCATTCATACAAATGTAAAGTTTTTACCCATACAAATGTAAGGTTTTCATTCATACAAATGTAAGGAGAATCAATTTTTAATATAAACAACTAATTTGCTTAAGTTTCATAGAGTATAACTGGTAATTTATCACTTTAAGGTGGGTTCTTTAGGGGCGAGTTACCTTTAGTCCATAATGGTAACTCGGAAGTTTCCGCACATAGACATAGTATGCGGAAACTTCTTGAAGTAAGCAGTTTTTTTGGAAGGGATAATAGTTTAACGCGGGTTCCTAGGGTGGAACCCTAGGCCGTGCTGGAAAAGAGAGGGGTTTTAGGGGAGAGAGAAACCCGCCTCGGAAGAAGAGGTTTCTCTCTCCCCTAAACAAATGGGTGCAGGGAAATCAATCCTCTGCAAAATTGATTTCCGTGTACAAATGTAAAGTTTTCATTTTCTAGGTATTTATTTTGTTGGGTCTGTCAAGACTAATAAAATGTGGTATATAGTTTTTGGGTTTGGTGCAAGGGGGCGTGATGTCGTCTCCGTAACACTACAAGTATACTACATTTGCCATTCCTCCACTCACATTATACCGCATCTCACCCAAAAAGGCAACGGCTAGGTAACACCTCACTCACCAACACCACCTAAATTTCCCTCATTTGTTTTAGCTGTTTGTCGTTGGTGATGAAAACATCGCAACCCTTACCGCTGCCTACACACCCAGTAACGAAACTGGAAAAACAAAGGCGTTGTCGTTTAAGGCTCGCACCGATTGGGCGTTGTCGATAATCATACCTCGTTTAATCGGGAGTTTGTATTTTTCTAGCACGCTAAAGTTTTTCGTTGGTTTGTTTGGGGCAATGCCTTTTTTGATTTCAACAGGATATATCACACCATCTTTAATCAACAAGATGTCAACTTCTTTTTTATCGATGTCTCTGTAAAAATACAAGTGCTGATTTGGCTCAACCCCATCATTATAGAAGCTTTTGATTATTTCGCTCACAATAAAGGTTTCAAAAAATGCCCCACCCATCACGCCATTCATCAGCATTTCTGCCGTCGGCCACTTGCACAAATATGCACAAAGACCTGTATCCATAAAATAAAATTTAGGTGTTTTGATGATTCGTTTCGAGGCATTAGCCATAAATGGCTCTAAGAGGTAAATTACCCCCGATGTTTGCAATATCGAAATCCAACGCTTGACAGTTTCCACATTGATACCGAGTTCTTTAGAAATTTCGCTGTACACAATTTCTTGTGCCGTCCGTAATGCAATTAACGACATAAACCGCCTAAACTGCATTTCGTTGGAAGCTTGGATAAGACTGCGAACATCGCGTTCAATGTATGTGTCAAAATATGCTTTGTAATATTCTTGCCGCTCGGACACACCTGTGCAAACATCGGGCATGCTACCTTGAAAAATACTTTCAAAAATTTCGATACTTGTACGGTAATAGTCGGGATGGGCTTTTTGTTTTTTGAGTGCACTTTCAAAATCTACCTCAAAGATGCTACCAGATTTGCCTCTTTTTTCCATTTGAGTAAATCCCGTCATATTGATTACAGCCGTCCTCCCCGCAAGTGATTCAGAGATTCCCTCTTGTAGTTCAAAGCGATTAGAACCGGTCAAAACATACATCAATCGTCTGGGTTCACTGGTTTTAAGCCAACTAAGCCGCTGAGTATCGACAACCTTTTTAATCTCGCTCAAAAGGTTCGGAGCTTTTTGCACCTCATCGATGACAACAGGCCATGGGTGGGACTCCAAAAAACTTCGTGGGTTATTCAAAGCAATGTTCAATTCGTCAGCGTCATCAAGTGTAACAAATTCAAACTCACCTCCAAAAAGGTGGCTTACAGTCGTGCTTTTGCCAACCTGTCGGCTTCCATATAGAGTAATCACTTGAAACGATTCGGCTTCTTTTAACAAAAGTTTTTCAATATCTCTGGCTATGTACATCTTTAACCTCGCTTTATTTGGGGCTCTTGTGGGATTGTACCACAAATTTGCGATTAAATCAATAGTGCGGTATATGTTTAATCGGAGTTTTTTCGAGCCTTACAAAACAGTCAAAGCGGAAAAGTAGAAAGAAATATCAGCAAAAAATATTAAAGAATGTAGTATACTACATTCACCACTTTAATCTTACAAAAAATTATGCTATAATGGCCCCTGTCAAACTCATAAGGGGCTTCAATCATATCACCTAAAATTGCTCCGTACATTTGCGGCATCCTCCTTTGTTTTAGGGAAGTATAGCAGAACAAGAAAAGAAAGTGGTCGTTTGGCAGGCGACAAATGGATCTCCTTTTATCAGTTGTCAGTAAGTTCATCTTACTATAATTATCACGGATTTGATATTTCCAACACTTCTTTTCGTCCAAAACAGTCGTATTTTGGACGAAAAATCAAGCCATTGGACAAAAATATAGTCCGATGAATCGTAGCTTATAGCTCTTTTTTTAGAACAATCTTTTCCTTATATTCAGTAATCACCCTGTTTTTGCAGTTCGGGCACAACCAATAATGTGCAGCCGTATTGTCATAATCGTCGAAAACCTTGTAGCAGTTTGGGTAGCGCAGGTCGTTTTCATACACGTTGGTTAATTCCATAGTTTTCTCAAAACACATACCACAATATCCCCGTTCCACCACTTCCTCCATAGCCTCATTCTCATTCCCGTCACACCAGTGCACTCCCTTCCTGCAAGCAAGAATCAACCTCATGGCACTTTCCTTTGAAATCTGTTTTTCCTCATACAGATCAAGAACCGTTTGAGAAACGGCATTCATACCACGCCCTATATCATGACAACTCATACTTCATCTCCTTTGTCATTTTGTTTTAGGGTCCTCCTATTCAAAAAAAGAAAGGCAGTTTTTCACATTAAATCGTACTAGCATAATAACATCCAAAAAGAGAAAAAATCGTATTATAAATATATTATATTGTTTTAGGTTAAAATTCAACGGAGTATAAGTGATTTTTTCACATTTAAAAGACAATATACATCTCAAAAGACTAGTGCCCCCTCACTAATCCTCAAGCCTTATCCAGTATCGTTGGCAGACTACGCCACGCTCGTCTACGAATTCACTGTCGAGTAGTCCGCCGTTGTTGGTGATGCTTTTAGCAGAGGCGATGTTGTCTTTGTCGCAAGTCATAAGTACTTTGTCTAGCCCAAGCCGCTTACATTCAAGTAAGGCGAGGCGGATTATTTCGGTGGCGTAGCCTTTGTTGCGTTCACTTGGTCGGATGCCGTCTCCGATGTGCCCACCCTTGTGCTTGAGAGCATCGTTTAAACAGTGGCGGATGTTCACTGCACCGAGGAGACGATTTCTGTCTTGGTCTAGCAAAAAGTAGGTTGAACTTGGAACGCGGTCGGTGGTTGCAACCTTTCGGTCTAGGCTCGCGAGGTATTTATCAAAATCGTGATAGTCTTCTCTGAATATTGCATGAGGTGAGAGGTCGGTGTTGTTTTTGGCTTGGGTCTCTTTCCATTCTTCAATCATCTCAGCTAATTCTTGCTTGTATTCCTCGGTGAGTTTGATTAGTTTTAGGTTCATATAATCTCCTATGGTTAAAGATAGCGTATTTATAGTGATTTGTCAATCACTATAAATGTAGTATACTACATTCAAAGATTAGACAGAAAAACTAGGCGCAATCGGATTCGTTTCTAAATCTGGACGATATGGGGCGGCGGTATTTTCAGTTCATAATTAAAACCAAACTTTTTACGATTATTCACTCGAAAAACCGTATAAAGCCAACAGTTTTTCCGACGAAAAAGTGTATAATTATCGCATTTTTTCGCCTGAATACTTGTAAAAAAAGATTTTTTCGACTAGAATTACACTCATGTATCGCTCTCTTATTAAAGACCTTGTTGAATGGAAGAATAAACCAAACCGTAAGCCACTCATTTTGTGGGGAGTTAGGTAGGTTGGCAAAACTTACCTAATGCAACAATTTGGGCAAGAATATTTTGAAAATACTGTATACATTTCCTTCTATACATAATAGCAAAGTTACAGCAATTTTTGAAGAGGATTACGATGTCAGACGGATTATCGAAACTTTGGAAATTCTTGAGCACACAAAAATAACCAAACAAAAAACGCTTATTATTTTTGATGAGGTACAAAACGCCCCAGTCGTTGTTGAATCGTTAAAGTATTTTTGCGAAGACACCCCTGAATACGCAGTCGTGGCGGCTGGCGAACTGTTGCGTAGCGTTCGACAGTAAAACTACCGCCTAAAAGTAGTGCCACAAAACAACTTCTTTTTTCAAGCGAGCGATAGTTTTACCGTCTTAAAGTGACTTGACATCATTTTCGAGTTTATGCTCGTGCTGTCGGTCGTAGAATTAATTATTAAAAACCTCTACGAGTTTATCAAAGTACTTTTTTACAATTT
>JAFTEH010000114.1 GCA_017453745.1 Spirochaetaceae bacterium | reverse complement strand
TAACGAGCGCTTTTAATATCTTTTCTGCATTTGCATAATCCCTAGCTAAAAAAAATTTTTTCGCTTGTATTCTCTGTAATGCTATTGCATCTGAATTTGTATTTTGCATCTACTACCTCATTGTTATTGTACTTTATAAGGACAGTCTACAGCACCTGTTGGACGAGCCCAAACTTCTTTTGAAAAATAGCCCGGATAATCTGGTCCCGCTTTGTCATAGGCTACGACCGAAAAAAAATACAAACGCCCATTTTCTAATCCTGTAACCGTATAGTTTAGAGTTTGACCGACAATAATTGGACTTTCCTTATAAAAATATTGTCCAGAGCGCTCCCCATAATAGATAATATATCCTTGTGTATCAAAGTCGACAGAAGGTGTCCATGTTAATTCAACCGCCCCATTTACACCTTCTGCATATACGGCATTGGGAGGAAGTGGAAGAGAATCTTTTTCATAATTGAGTTTTATGGTATGTACCATAGGGCTTGCTTGACATGTCCCGTCAGGATAGAGTTGTGCTGCAATTTGAAAGTAGCGAGCAGTAAAATTTTTCAAGTCGCACCCAGGTGTAATTTCAATCCATTGCGGATAGCTTTCAGTCCAATTGAATTGCTCATTTGCGTATCGAAGATAGTAAACAATCTCTGTTTGTTCTGGTTTTGTTTCATCAACTTCTAGGTAAAAGGCTTGGGAATAATTTCCACCAGTATCTATAATTTCAGATTCAAGACGCCCACCCTCCAAAGGAAGACGCTCAAAAATTTCTGTAGTATATGAGAGATTTTTGATTTCTGAAAAACTTTTATTTACGATACATTCGTCAAGGATTCCTGAAAATTCTTTTCCAAATTCGACCTTAGTGCCTCTGCCTAACTCTGCAAAAAGTATTTCTCCATTTTCACGACGAGTATCAGTTAAAAATTCTATAGCCTCAATATACCCATTTATCCTATATTCGAGAAGTCCATTTTCGCTGTTATATGTAATTAAATGATGAGACCATTTTTCAGGTAATAGCATAGACTTACTCTTGAGGTTGACACTTATACCTTGTTTATTTTTTTGCCAAATATCTTGAAATAACCATTCAATTTTATTTTGCATAATACGAGCGCTTATATGTTGATAAAAAATCGTTCCTGTCTTTGCCAAAGAAGCATTCCATTCAAGTATAGTAGCTCCTGCTGTAGTTACTTCAGGTTTTATCCAAAATTCTATGGTAAAAGAGCCTAAAACTTCGTTACCGGCAAAAAAACTTCCTTGCCTTGGACTAAGGCTTACAGCACTCTTTTGTTCCTGTACTGTGCAGATAGCGGCATTGTTTCCGTATTTTGCGTTTGCTTGTCCACTGGGTAAAAATGAAGTTGAAATAACAGTATAATTTTTGAGGTTATGTATATTTTGGTCATCAAAACTTAAATAGAGATCTACTCCGTTATCTTGTGTTTTGTGCTTTGAGGTCAAACTTGCAGCGCGTAAGCCAAATCGGCCAGGTTCTAGTGTAATATTTTCTAATTTAGAAACTTTTTCCCAACCGTATGTCCCACCCAACTGAAATATAGCTTCTTCTGTAAAAGCATGTAATAAAAAAATAGTCAATATGCCAACAAAAATGAACCTCTTCATAGTTTGGATTATCGACATTCTTAAAAAAAAGTTTATTATAACCTCACTAATTAAGCGTACCTATTAGGGTATACGATATTCGATAAATCTAATGCGTTTTTTCTTTATTGCTTCTTTTATCGAGTATTCAAACGGTGTCAAATTACTGTTGCCTGTTTTTACTTCGATAAAGACAATTTCATCAATTACTTCTTCATTATTTTTGTCTGCTACAAATGCAACATAATCGATTGGTGAACCTAAAAATCTTAATTCTTTTGGAGTAACGGGAAAATTTGGAAGAATAGGGGCAACTTGTTCAAAAATCTGCCCTTTTAAAATAGACCGTGATTTTTTTAGTGCTTCCTGTTTTTCTTTGCGGATAATACCAATGGAGTGAATTTTTTGAATTAATACACCTAAGACAATACCTAAGAAAAAAACAAAAAGAAAAAGCATAAACGGGAGAATATGTTCAGTGTTAAAAAATGTTTCAATCATGTCTTTTATATTCATTCTTTGGTTTCCTCTTTTTGTAGCTGGGAATTTGGTTGTTCTCTCATTTCGTTTTCTCGTTCCAAATCCAACAATGCAATGTCAGCATCAGTGTAAAATCTATCTTTTGGGTTCGCCCCATATTCGCTCATGTATTTGAGTTCGGGCTTAAATTCAAAATGCATAGTATCCCAAAGCGTCCAATATCCTCCCCAGATAAAACCTTCGTTTTCAAAAATATGTATTATTTCATCAGGTGGTATCCAGCGTTCAGATTTTTTTAGTAAAAACCAATTTTTATTGACAACCGATTCCCAATACCAATATGCATTCAGTTTGCCGTAGTTTTTTGCCATAATATCAACGGCAATTCCAAGCGCATGGTTGCTCAGTCGCCCCGAATATTCTATAGGTCGCCAGTTAAAGCCATATATTGTAGCGTAGTTTGAAAAAAAAGATGCATAACTTCCTTGCCGCTTTAATTTTGTTAATTGTATATGTACTCGTTCTAGTGCCTGTGAAATTCTACGATGAACATAGACCCGTGTATTCAAAAAAAGTACTTCAGTTAAGTTACTCTGTATGTGCTCTTGGGTAATTTCTCAATATATTTCAGTTAAAAAAAAACGATTATCCAGTATTTCGTCTTTTTGGACAGCATCATTGTGTATATTAGAAAATACGCTTGTATAATATTCTACTTCTTGTGGAAGAACCTCAAAAACTCGTTGCGTGTATACATATCCGAAAAAGGCAGAGTACATGCTTTCATTTTCTCGATGTTCTTCTGGTAGTATTTTTCCATTTGCCCAAAAAAAAGGCTTGCCATTTACTAGCACTTGCCAGTCATTTAGTTCTGGATTAAAACATAAGTCACTTACTTCATCATAGGATTTTTCTAATGCCGACAAGGCTAACCAGCCATTGTTAGTGTTTTCTTCAGTAGCAGCAGGACCATCCGGGTAAAACTCATCAGGTAAAAATTCGTATGGAAATGTTTTTGTTAGTTCTGGTAATAATTGGCGTAGTTGTAAAAGAGAAAAATCTTTTACACACCAGTCTTTATAATTATAGTCAGTATCAAGTTTTGTTTCAGTTTTTTCTGTGGTGGTGATGGGGAACGGTTGCCGCAATTCTTTGATAATCATTTTTAATTCAGAAAGTTCTAGTTCATAATTTTTTGGTTCAAGATTTAGATTATCAGAATGAGGTTCAGTAGTATTATGAAACATGAGAGACAAGTTCGACTCTTCTGTAGAAACTGGGGATAAAAGAGAAGACTCTTGAGCATACAAAAACATGCTTGGTATTATCAAAAAAAGAACAACTGATATTCCCGTTTTTTTTACCACGCATTACCTCAAAAAGTATCGAGAGAGAGGAAAAATCCTCAACAAATACAGAGCGAAAAAGATTATTTAACCTTATCCTTGATTTTTTCTAAATCAATTTCCGCAAGTTTTTTATATTCTGGTTTTAATAGAGCACTTCCTTGCCCTTCAAACCGCTCTAAAATCTGGGTCAACATGCCATGCGCTTGCTTATATTTTCGTTGTTTTATTAAAATATGAGCAATTTCAAATTCGGCAATATTTAAAATATTCGTATCAGTAGCAAAGCGTTCTGCTAAAATCTCATAGTATGCTTTTGCTGCAGCATAGTTATTATTATCTGCTTCTTTTTGAGCTAATACAATGATTTCATCAGAAGTTAAATCTGTGGATACGGTGCTAGACTTGGGTAAATGAGCACAACGAGCAAAAAAAAGTATTATACAAACGCAAAAAACTATCTTTTTCATATATAGTCCGTAATTTTGCATTCTACTTAAAACAAAAAATAAAATCAAGTCAGGAGACAGGGAAATCAATTTTTGCAGAGATTGTTTTCCCTGCACCCTTATACTAAGGGAAAAGACACCCTTTTGACCGAGCAAAAGGGTTTCCTTTCCCTTAGGAACCCTTTCCTTCCTAAATCGCGGCTTATGGCTCCGCCCTAAGAACCCGCCAGAAAGTAATTACTTGCCAGTTGCGTAATGGATTTAAGCAACTTGCAAGTTGGCATTCAGGACTTAATCCAACTTGATACCTAAGAACCCGACTGAAAGTAATACCTTCATAAGTTATGTCCTATTGATTTTAAGCAAATCTGATATTTTTAATATATAAGTTTTGGTAC
>JAFTEH010000113.1 GCA_017453745.1 Spirochaetaceae bacterium | reverse complement strand
TTTTAATTCTCGGCCACTTTGAAAAAACAAGGATGTTTTTTCAAAGTGCATTTGCTTCGGTCAAAAGGGTGTCTTTGCACAGAAATCAAGTTTTAATATAAACAGTTGGTTTAAGAGTTAATCTTGACTAATTTATGGACAAGTAGCAAAAGTTATATATTAAAAATATCATATTTGCTTTGATTACATAGGGCATAAGTGGGAACTTATTACTTTCAGGCGGGTTCTTAGGGCAGAGCCCTAAGCCGCGTTTTAGGAAGGTAAGGGTTCCTAAGGGAAAGGAAACCCTTTTGCTCGGTCAAAAGGGTGTCTTTTCCCTTAGTATTGGATGCAGGAAACACAATCTCTCCAAAAAATTGATTTCCCTGATACCATACCTGTTCCCATTGACAGAAAAAAGTATTTTTAGATAATGATATAGCATGAAAATAACAAGTATTATAAAAACAGTTACGATTTTAGTCGTAATTGCTATTTTGGGGGTTAGTTCTTTCGTTGTTGTGGACCCAACCCAAGAAGGTATTGTTACACAGTTTGGTAAATATGTACGCACATTGCCAGCAGGGGCTCACTTTGTCATTCCATTCGTTGAGCATGTTCAAAAAGTAGAAGTTACCACCGTACAAAAGGAAGAATTTGGCTTCCGCACCATACAGTCAAGCGAACGCAGTCAATATGAAAATGATATTACGCATGAGTCTGAAATGCTTACAGGTGACTTAAATATTATAAGTATAGAATGGGTTGTTCAATACAGAATCACTGATGCAAAAGCTTGGCTTTTTAATGTAGCTCATGACCAAAAGAATAAAACTATTCGCGATGTATCAAAAGCGGTAATGAACTCGTTGGTAGGTGATAGAACCCTTTTTTCCATAATGGGTAGTGAGCGCAATACTATTGCTCTTCTTGCAACTGATATGATGAATGAACAATTTGATCTTTTCGGTCTTGGCATCACCGTTCTTTCGGTACAGTTACAAAATGTCGTTCCACCGCGTCAAGTACAAGAAGCCTTTGAAGATGTAAATATTGCTATTCAAGATATGAATAGACTTATAAACGAGGGGCAAAAAGTATACAACGAAGCAATTCCGCGTGCTCGAGGCGAAGCGATGAGACTCGTTCAAGAAGCTGAAGGGTATGCTTCAATGCGTGTAAATACAGCAAAAGGTGATGTCGCACGATTTGATTCAGTGTATTCTGAATACATAAAAAGCCCACAAGTAACGAGACAACGATTGTACTTGGAAACAATGTCGGATATTTTAACTAATACAGAAAACATTACTATCATTGATAAGTCACTCGAAAACTTAATTCCGATTAAAGAATTCGGGTCTAAACTCAATCCGCTAAATTAAGGAGAAACACAATGGCATTACAGATAAAAAATAAAAAAATACTTATACTAATACCCATACTCGTCATTGCCTTTTTTCTATTTTTTGAAGCAACATACATCATAGAAGAAAATGAAGCTTGTATTGTAACAAGACTTGGCGAAATACAGAGAGTTAATACTAATGCTGGTATTCACCTTAAAGTGCCATTTTTGGACAATGTAAATACCTATAGCATGCGTATTATGCGTATAGATGGAGATACTCAAAAAATTCCTACAAAGGAAAACCAATTTATAGAAGTAAATAGCACAAGTCGTTGGCGCATTATCGATGTGAGTTTATTTTACAAGTCATTAAAAAACTATACAGCAGCCTTTTCAAAAATCACTGATATAATTGATTCTTCTTGTCGCGACATAATTTCACTCAATAGCTTTGACAGTATTGTTCGCAGTTCCAACATTATAAACGAAATTAACGCTGAAGAAGAATTAAACCTAGATACAAATGACATAGATATGTCAAGCCTTTTAATGACCCAGCAAAAAACCCATGTAACGATAACGAAAGGACGAGAAGAAATAGCAGAAGATATAAAAAAGCGTTCTAATGCACAACTTGCTTCTTTTGGCATTGAGTTGCTCGATGTTATTTTTAAGGGTATTAAATACGCAGATGAATTGCAAGATGCTGTTTTTAGCCGTATGATTACCGAGCGTAATCAAATTGCAAGTACAATTCGCTCTACCGGTGAAGGAAAAAAAGCCGAAATTTTGGGGCGACTTGAAAACGAAAAACAAAGTATCCTTTCTGAAAGCTATGCTGAAGCAGAAACAATTAGAGGTCGTGCCGATGCGGAAGCCGCTGCTATCTATTCAAGTGCTTACAATAAGGATCCAGCGTTTTACAATTTTTGGAAAAGTCTCGAAACATACAAAAAAACGCTCCCAAACATTGAAAAAATTATGTCAACAGATTCAGAATTTTTTAGATTTTTGGACCAAGCTCAATAAGAGTATTTAAGAATATAGAAAAAATAATCTCCACCGCTTAATGAGTTTTAGTGTCATAAAGCCATTTAAGTCAAGGAGATTATTTTTTGTTTTTTATAAGAGCCAAATTGCAGATGACAAACCACGCAGACTACGATAAGGTAGGCAGAACATTCAGCTGCATTTTAACGGTTCCCTTTTTTTGCTTTTTGTCTTTCCAAAATTTCGCGTATGTAGTGCGCTGTATATGAAGTTGTAGATTGAGCAACTTCTTCGGGAGTTCCTGTAGCGATAATCTGCCCACCATTTACCCCACCTTCTGGACCTAAATCTATAATGTAGTCGGCTTGCGCAATAACATCAATATTATGCTCAATCATGATACAGGTGTTGCCAGTATCTACGAGCCTGTGTATCACTTGCATCAGTTGCTTGATGTCGGCAAAATGTAAACCTGTCGTTGGCTCGTCCAGAATGTATAGCGTTTTTCCTGTCGCTCGGCGCGATAATTCGTTTGAAAGTTTTACTCGCTGCGCCTCGCCACCGGAAAGTGTTAGAGCCGACTGCCCTAGTTTAATATAACCAAGCCCAACAGAACGGAGTGTTTCTAGCTTTCTCGCAATATGCGGAATAGAGGCAAAAAAATCACTTGCTTCATCAATAGTCATGTCTAACACATCAGAAATATTTTTTCCTTTATATAAAACTTCAAGGGTTTCCCGATTAAATCGTTTTCCTCCACACACATCACAGGTGATATATACATCAGGTAAAAAATTCATTTCAATAGTAATCGTTCCATCACCCTTGCAATGTTCACACCGCCCCCCTGCAACATTAAATGAAAAACGACCAGGCTTAAACCCGCGCATTTTTGCTTCAGGCAAGGACGAAAAAAGATCTCGGATATCCGTAAACACACCTACATAGGTAGCAGGATTTGAACGCGGTGTTCGCCCGATAGGACTTTGGTCTATATTGATAACCTTATCAATATGTTCAATTCCTATAATTTCTTTATATGCTCCTTCATTGAGTCGACTATTCATAATCCGATTGGATAGAGCGGGGAAAAGAACATCGGTCAACAATGTAGACTTTCCAGAACCTGAAACTCCGGTAATACAAGTAAACTGCCCGAGGGGAATATCGACAGAAATATTTTTGAGATTATGCTCACTGACACTTTTCAAAGAAATAACATGGCCATTCCCTTTTCGCCTATCTTGTGGAATATCCATTTTGAGTTTTCCTGCAAGATATTGACCGGTAAGACTTTCTTTAACCTTCATTACTTCACGAACAGAACCTTCTGCTACAACATATCCACCATTGACACCGGCGCCCGGCCCCAAATCTACAATGTAGTCTGCCGTACGGAGCGTTTGTTCATCATGCTCTACAACAATGACAGTATTTCCAACATCACGCAAGTATTGCAATGTCGAAATTAACTTTTCGTTATCTCGTTGATGTAAGCCAATAGATGGTTCATCAAGAATATAAAGCACGCCCATTAAACTCGACCCAATCTGCGTTGCAAGCCGAATGCGCTGCGCTTCTCCACCAGAAAGAGTTGATGCCTGACGCTCTAAGGTTATATACTCAAGTCCTACATTTTGCAAAAATTGCAATCTCGCAGTGATTTCTTTTAGTATTTGGTTAGCAATTTTTTTTTCAGTATCGGTTAATACCAGTTCATTAAAAAATGTAATCGTATCACCAACAGATAAAGAAGATAATTCATAAATTGTTTTATTACCAATAGTCACACTCAAAGCTTCTTGCTTTAGTCTTTTTCCGTTACATGTTTTACACTGCTTAGAACTTTTATAGCGCTCGTAATATTGCTTTTGTGTTTCAGACCAACTTTCAATTTGTCTACGGTGCAGTAGTGGAATAATACCTTCCCATGCTTTATTAAACTTAGACCGCCCTGACCCATCGCTGCGCTCATATTCAAATTGAATTGTTTCGCTCTTGCTACCATATAAAATAATATCTAATACTTTTTTTGAAATATGAGAAATAGGCTCATCCAAAGAAAATCCATAAGTGCGTGCAAGGCCCTCAAACTGTGCTCTATTCCATGCCGATTGCGGCTTAATGGGCGCAAAACCTCCTTCATTAAAAGAACACGAAAAATCGGGAATAATTAAATGTATGTCAAAATCACTTTTTTCACCGAGCCCCATACATTCTGGGCAAGCCCCAAAAGGACTATTAAATGAAAAAAGGCGTGGGCTCAATTCTGGAATTGAAATACCACAATCGGGGCAGGCATTTTTTTGCGAAAAAAATACTTCTTCAATTTTTCCTTGTTCTTCTTCTTGTTTTGTGACTAAAAGAATACCTGCACTATTATTTAAAGCTGTTTCAACGGCTTCTGCAATGCGTTGCCGAGCCTCCGAAGAAACTTTAATACGGTCTACAATTATTTCAATACTGTGCTTTTTTTGTTTATCTAATTTTATTGTTTCATCGAGATTCGTTACAAGACCATCAATACGCGCTCTGGCAAATCCTGCTTTTTTTGCATCATCAAGTATTTTTTGGTGTTCACCTTTTTTTCCTTTAACAATAGGTGCGAGTATTTGAATTTTTGTACCAACTTTCCATTTTAGAATTGCATCAATAATTTGGTCAACAGACTGCTCTTGAATTTCTTTACCACACTGCGGGCAATGAACCATACCAATTCGAGCAAACAAAAGTCTATAGTAGTCATATATTTCTGTAATAGTACCAACCGTAGAACGCGGATTATTATGAGTTGTTTTTTGCTCAATAGAAATAGCAGGGGATAAACCATCAATATAATCGACATCGGGCTTATCCATAACCCCTAAAAATTGTCGAGCATAGGACGAAAGCGATTCTACATAGCGCCGTTGTCCTTCGGCAAAAATAGTATCAAATGCAAGAGAACTTTTTCCAGAACCTGACAGCCCCGAAATAACAATAAGTTTTTCACGAGGTAAACTAACATGTATATTTTTAAGATTATTCGCCCTTGCACCATGAATAACTAACCGAGATTCATTTTCCATACTGCAAGCATTATACTAAAAAAAATACCTTTTGCAAGTTTCGTTTACTATGCAAAACTTTCACTGTATAGATATGTATAGATAATAAAAAAAATTAAGTTTTAGAGATTATTTTTGGTACTCTCGTTATCCTTGCAGAATTTTTTTTATTTTTGACTATTGACAAAATAGCAATCATAATGATATGATATAGGTGAAGATGTGCTAACCTATTGATACACACACCATGAAAACAGCTATGTGTGGAATAGTTTAAATCTTCTGTAAAATAAAGGTAAAATATCTTTATGGAGCCTCTAAAAACGTAAAATTTTAGGGGTCTTTGAAACTGCGATGTTTGAAGTCTTGCAATTTCACAGTTTCAAATTAGTTTTATACCTAAATGACGGAATAGAATGGTCTCGGAGTTTACTGAACCTAAATACGAGGGGCAGTGCAATAGCTTTGAGACCATTCTACATTTTATATTTATTTTGGAATGGTCAAATAGCTGTTACCAAAGGAGAATTTAATGGCGAGGGGCATTGTAAAATTTAACGACCCAATGTGCAAAGGTTGTGGACTTTGTATTGGGTATTGTCCTAAAGGTATCCTCAAGCTTGATACAACACGCATGAATGACAAGGGATATAACCTTGTTACCAATGAAAAGCCTGAGGAATGTATTGGTTGTGCAATCTGTGCTCAGATGTGTCCAGATTCAGTTATTACTGTGTACAAGGAGGAAACATAGCAATGGCAAAAGTACTCTTAAAAGGTAATGAAGCCATGGCAATGGCTGCTGTTAAAGGCGGATGTGATGCTTTTTTTGGTTATCCTATCACACCTCAAAACGAAATTCCAGAATATCTATCCAAACACATGGCACAAAATGGTAAAGTTTTTGTGCAAGCAGAATCTGAAGTTGCTGCTATCAATCTTGTGTATGGGGCAGCGGGAGCTGGTGCTCGTGCTATGACAAGTTCATCTTCACCAGGAATTGCATTAAAACAAGAAGGTATTACCTATATGGCTGGTGCCGAACTTCCTGCTGTTATTGTTAATGTTATGCGTGGTGGCCCTGGTTTAGGTGGAATTCAACCAGCACAGTCCGACTATAACCAAATTACACGCGGGGGCGGTAACGGTGACTATTTTGTCATTGCCTATGCACCGGAAACCTTGCAAGAAACAGTAAATATCATTAAGGAAGCGTTTGATATTGCAGACCAATACCGTAATCCGGTTATGATTGGTGTTGATGGTATTATCGGACAAATGATGGAACCCGTCGACTTGGATATTCCAGTACAAAAACGCCCACTACCACCGAAAGATTGGGCAACCACTGGAAAAAATGGCCGTAAAACTAAAAACATTATTAACTCGCTCTACTTGGATCCGGGCGATTTGGAAAGACATGTACACCACTTAATGGAAAAATACGAAACTATTAAGCAAAATGAACAACGCTATGAATTAGTTAATGTTGAAGGTGCTGATATTGTCATTGTTGCATACGGCTCAATGTCACGCATTTGTCGCAGTTCTATGGAAATATTAGCGGAAAAAGGGGTAAAGGTTGGTCTTATCCGTCCTATTAGTATATGGCCATATCCTGTAAAAGCATTTGAAAATCTGCCATCAAGTGTAAAACGAATACTCTGTTGTGAACTTTCTGCAGGTCAAATGATTGATGATGTAAGACTTGCTATTCATGATAGACTTCCCGTAGACTTCTTTGGTAGAACAGGTGGTATGCTTCCTGAACCTGAAGAAATCGTTTCTAAAATTCTAAAAATAAAGGAGACTTTATAATGGAAAAAGTAGTATACCAAAAAACAAAAGGTTTAACCGATAAAGCGTTGTCATACTGTCCTGGTTGTACGCACGGTATTATCCACAAGTTAGTTGCAGAAACGCTTGAAGGCTTACAGGTGCTTGACAGAACCGTAGGTATTGCGAGCGTAGGCTGTTCCGTTATGGCCTATGAATTTTTTGACTGTGACATGCAACAAGCTGCACACGGTAGAGCCTGTGCTGTTGCGACTGGTATTAAACGCATTCACCCAAAGAATATTGTCTTTACCTATCAAGGCGATGGGGATTTAGCATCAATTGGTATTGCCGAAACAATACATGCTGCTCACCGAGGGGAAAACATAACCGTTATTTTTGTAAACAATGCTATTTACGGTATGACTGGGGGACAGATGGCACCTACTACCCTACTCGGACAAAAAACGACCACTTCTCCTTTTGGACGCGATAGAGCTGTTGCAGGTATGCCATTGCGTATTTCAGAAATTATGGCCCAAATTCCGAGTGCAACATATATTGAGCGTGTTTCAGTCCACAACCCACAGCATGTTATGAAAGCGAAAAAAGCCTTACAGAAAGCTTTTACCTATCAAGTTGAAGGTAAGGGGTTTTCACTTGTTGAGTTTGTTTCCACATGTCCTGTAAACTGGGGAATGCCACCGATGGAAGCGATGAAGTGGGTTGAGGATAATATGATTCCGTACTATCCACTTGGGGTATACAAAGATGTAGGAGGTCAAGCATGAACGAAAAACTCATTATAGCAGGATTTGGTGGACAGGGTGTTATGACACTCGGCCAACTATTATGTTACACTGCAAATAACAAAGATTTACATACATTGTGGTTTCCTTCTTACGGGCCTGAAACACGCGGTGGGACAGCAAACTGTTCTGTACTTATTTCAGATACACCAATTAACTCGCCAGTTATTTCGGTACCTGATACTGCTATTGTACTTAACCTCCCATCGCTTACAAAATTTATGCCAAAGGTAAAAGCAGGTGGTAACTTTTTTTACAATTCTTCGCTTATTGAACCTGAAAATCTGCGTACTGACCTTAACGTCTATGAAGTACCGGTGAATGACATTGCTGCAAAACTCGGTAACTTGAAGGTTGCAAATATTGTCATGCTTGGGGCTTACCTTGCAGTAACAAAATTCTTTAATAAGGAAGAGATTGAAGCCGTACTGAAAAAAACATTTGGTGAAAAAAAGCAGCACTTGATTCCTATAAACATGGAAGCTCTTGATGCTGGAAGAGACTATCTTGTAAAACAAGGTAAAATAAAATAGCAAAAGAACTTTTAAAGAAAATATTTAAAAGTCTTATATATGAAAATGTCAAGTTAGGAGGACATTTATGAATAAATTTGATTACATGGCTGAATTTGGTCATGAGCAGTTGGTTTATTTTCACGATAAAACAACGGGGCTTAAAGGTATTACATGTGTGCACGATACAACATTGGGTCCTGCACTTGGTGGAACTCGTCTTTGGAATTATACAAGCGAAGAAGATGCCGCATTAGATGTATTAAGACTTGCGCGTGGTATGACATATAAAAATGCAGCGGCAGGGTTGAATCTCGGTGGCGGTAAAACCGTACTTATCGGTGATGCAAACAAGGTAAAAAGCGAAGGCTACTTCCGCGCACTTGGACGCTTTGTACAAAGTTTAAATGGCCGCTACATTACGGCAGAAGATGTAAACATCAGTGCAAAAGACTTAGACTATGTAGCTATGGAAACAGAGCATGTAACTGGTCTTGCTGGAAAATCAGGAAACCCAAGCCCTGTAACAGCAAAGGGCGCTTTTTATGGAATTAAGGCTGCCCTTAAAACGCAACTTGGCGATGAAACAATTAGTAAGTATAGTTTTGCTGTTCAAGGTGCAGGTCAAACTGGTTATTATCTTATCGGTTACTTGCTTGAAGAAGGTGCAAAGAAAATCTACTTTACAGAAATCAATGAAAAACATGTTGAACGCATGAAAAAAGAGCATCCAGAAGTTGAATATGTAAAACCAGAAGACATTTATAGTTTAGATGTTGACTGCTTTTCACCTTGTGCTTTGGGCGCTGTTCTTAATGATAAAACAATTCCTACTATCAAGGCTCCTGTTATTGCAGGTATTGCAAACAATGTTCTTGAAGATGAAAAAAAACACGGGGATATGATTAAAGCAAGTGGCAAATTATATGCACCAGACTTTGTTATCAATGCTGGTGGTGTTATTAATGTCGCACACGAGCTAAAAGGATATAACCGTGAAGCAGCATTGCGCGATGTTGAAAAAATTTACGATAGACTTATCGATATTTTTGCAATCGCTAAAAATGAAAATATCAAC
>JAFTEH010000112.1 GCA_017453745.1 Spirochaetaceae bacterium | reverse complement strand
GAGGTGGTAATGCGAGAATTAAAAACAAATTCCTGCACATTTTTAATTCTCGGCCATATTGAAAAAACAAGGAGTTTTTTTCAATATGCAGTGACTGAAGCAATCTATCGTGAAAGAGCCTAAACCATACGAAATTGCTTCGCCTTGCTTTTGTGTTATGAGGCAAGGCTCGCAATGACTGTTATTCCATAATTTTGCGTTAGCAAAATTGAATCCGTGTGGCAAATCCTAAAGAGATTGCTTCCCCTGAAACAAGTTCAGGGTCGCAATGACGATTTTTTTCATAAATTTCACCAAAAACCTATTGACAAAATTATTCAAAATCCCTATAATCGACTTACGATATATCGTTAGACGATACAACGAGTTATGATACAAAGCGAAACGATACAACGCAACTTGATATAACGGATAGCGATAATTGTAAAATGGAGAGAGAATTGACTGAAAACCTAGTACTCACGGAAGCAACATACTACATCTTGCTGGCCCTCTATGAACCGCAACACGGCTACGGCATTATGCAAAGGGTTGAAAGCCTGTCGGGTGGCAGGGTTTTACTCGGGGCTGGCACGCTTTATGGGGCTTTAACCGCAATGTGTGAAAAAAAATGGATTGAACAATTACCAATGGAAGACGGTAGTCGCAAAAAAAACTATTCGATTACCGATTTAGGCTTGAGGATTTTACGCAATGAAGTTGAACGCTTAAGAGAGCTTTTAACTAATGGCGAGGCAATACTTGGAGGTGCAAAATGAGTGAGATAAAAACTGTACGAAAACTTTTTCTTGCTTGGGATTTTGAAAAGGAAGAACAATGGTTAAACGAAATGGCTCAAAGTGGCTGGACACTGTGTAATGTGCATCTTTTAAAATACACATTCAAAAAGTCAGATCCATCAGAATACACCATTCGCCTCGAATACCATATTGCAAAAGATGTAGAAGATTATATTTCATTTGTAGAAGAAACAGGTGCTGAATATATAGGTAATGTATTTCGGTGGTTATACTTTAGAAAAAAACTCAAAGGTGGTGAGAGTTTTAAACTTTTAACAGATATTGATTCACTTATTAAACGACTTGACCATATATGCTGCGTAATGGCTCTGGTGACTGTTGCGAATTTGTTAATAGTTGTGGCTCAGATTGGTAACGGTTTAAACAGACCTTTAAATCTTGTGATGGGGCTTTTAGGACTTTATGGAACTTTTAAGCTTTTAAGAAAAAGACAGAATCTTTCTAAAAGAAAAATAATAACAGAGTGATTAGGCGGTGATAAAATGATTAAGCACAAAAAAGTATTTAGACTTTTAACCGAATGGAATTACGAAAATGAAGAAGAGTATTTAAACGCCGAAGTACAAAAAGGCTTTGTGCTAAAAAAGGCACGGTTCCTTAGGTTTGAGTTTGAACCTTGCGAGCCTGGTGAATACATTGTTCGCTTAGTGCCTAATTTTTGTGGTAGGAAACGCAAAAAGCAACACATCGACTTCATCGAAGAAACTGGGGCTGAGTATCTTGGCTCTTATGGGGATTTTTTGTTTTTTAGAAAAAAGACAAGTCTCGGTGGTTTTGATATTTATTCTGACCTAGATGGTAAGATTCAAATTTACAAGGGTATGCAAAAACTTTTGCACTCATTGGGTTTTTAAATGTAGCTATCGGTGTGTTGAATGTGCTAGAAAATTTTGGTAAATTAAGGAACTTTTGTATTGGGTTATGTTTTTTTTGTGCAGCCTTGATGGCTTTTGGATTTTTCAAGTGCCGCAAAAAAAAGCTCTCCCTCATTAAGGAAAGAATGTTACACGAGTAAGGTGGTGGTTATGTTTTTTCGTCATTGCGAGGAGTGAATGCGACGAAGCAATCTAAACGAGGAGATTGCTTCGCCTGAAACAAGTTCAGGGTCGCAATGACGGAAGTAAATTAGCTCGCAATGACGGTGGTTTTTGCGTAATAGTAAACTTAAGGATAAAAATCAACTACAGTATACTGTAGTTTGTGGGGATTGAAAATCCCCACAAACTACAATGCTCAATACATAATTAAGAGGAGAAACTTTATGTTACTTGAACTAAAGGGGATAGAAAAATCCTTTGGTGAGAAAAAAGTCTTGCAAGGGATTTCTTTGCGTGCGGAAAGCGGAAAGGCCTTTGGACTTTTAGGGCGAAATGGTGCTGGTAAAACTACGGCGATTCGCATATTGATGAATATCTTTGGGGCGAACTCAGGTGAGATCTTACTTGACGGAAAACCACTGGACCACAACAAAGTGAGTTTTGGTTTTTTGCCAGAAGAACGAGGGCTTTATCCGAAACGAGTTATCATTGAACAGCTCGTTTATTTTGCTGAGTTAAATGGTTTAAGCCACAGCGAAGCGGTGAGTCAAGTTGATAAGTATCTTGCTCGGCTTGGTATGAGCGAGTACCGCAACAAAAAGTTAGAAACCCTTTCAAAGGGCAACCAACAAAAGATACAACTTATCACTGCCCTAGCCCACAATCCCGACATCGTAATTCTTGACGAGCCCTTTTCGGGACTTGACCCAGTGAATGCCATGTTGCTAAAAGAGATTGTGCGTGAACAAATCACTGACGGTAAGTTGGTGTTTTTTTCAAGCCACCAGATGAGTTACATCGAAGAGTTTTGCGACACCATTGCAATCCTTAAAGATGGCAAAATAGTTTTGCAAGGTGAGCTGCACGACATTAAACGAAGTTACTCACGCAACAAATTGGTAGTTTTTCCAAAGGGGGAAATCGAAACCCAAAAAGTTTTGAGCGACTATGCAGCTAAGGGTGCAATTAAGTTGAAAGATGATGGCGTTTTGATTGAACTTGAAAGCGAGAGCCAAAAACGCGAAACGATGAAAGAGCTGATAGAGCGTTACGACATCGATGGCGTAAAGGTGTACGAGCCGAGTTTAAATGATATCTTTGTAGAACATGCAGGAAATAGTGAGGTGCAAAAATGAAAGAGTTTATGACAATATTTAGATTTGAGTTTAAGAACTTACTTAAAAACAAAGTTTACATAGGGATTACTGTTGGTTTAGTTTTACTTATTGCTGTGTTGATGAGTATCCCACGCATCAAAAGTATTTTATCTTCTGGTGGTGGCGGTGGTTCACAACAAAAAAAAGTGATGTGGATTAAAAATGAAAGCAAAACGAAAGGCATCCTTGAAGCCTTCACAGAAGTTTTTACTGATTACCGTATCGAAGAAACAGCTGACACAACAGAAAACATCAAAGAACAAATTTCAAACGGTGAAGTTGATTGTGCTTTTGTAATAAACGATGAAAAAACTTTTACATATCTTGTGCAAGACTTAAGTATGTATGATAATAATTTTGCAATGGCTACTGGTGTGTTGCAATCCATGTACAGTGTCAAGCAACTAGAAAATTTAAACCTTAGCTCAAGTGAAATAAGTCAAATCTTAAACACAGAGATTAAAGGTCAAGCAGTGTTTACTGGCATGAACTCAGTTGACAATTTTAGTTATGTGTATTTGATGTTGATTATACTTTTTATGATGATACAAATGTATGGCACCATCATTGCATCGAATGTTGCTAGTGAAAAAAGTTCTAGAGCGATGGAACTTTTGATTAGTTGTGCAAAACCATCTAGCATGATAAATGCAAAAGTTTTAAGCCATTGTCTTGCATCCTTGATTCAATTCCTGGTGATTTTAGGTGTTGCGTATTTTGCATTTGAATTTAACAAAGAGTATTTAGCAGGAAACTGGTTGATAAGCGACCTTTTCCCAATACCAATGAATATACTTGTGTACATGTTTGTGTTTTATCTTTTGGGTTTTGCTTTGTATGCATTTATGTATGGGGCGGCAGGTTCACTTGCTTCAAAACCAGAAGACACATCAATGCTTACACTACCAATAATGATGATTGACCTTGCAGCGTTTTATATTGTGATATTTTCCCTTAGCAGTGGTAATGTAAATAGCGTTTTGATGAAAGCCTGTTCATTTATTCCTTTTACTGCTTCGATTGCAATGTTTACTCGCATTGGCATGGCCACAGTTCCATTTTATGAAGTTGTAATCTCCATTGGAATTTTACTTGTAAGTACTGTGTTAGTTTCGGTTATTGCAAAAAAGATTTATCGCATTGGAACCATGCTTTACGGAACACCACCTAAGTTTGGTGCCATCATCAAAGCCTTAAAGGAAGCATAAGAGCGGTTAGAAATAAAAACGGTAGATAGTAGGACTTAGGTCTAGTGTCTACCTGCTTGTCATGTTAAGCACTTCTCTGTTTTACTCGGTTCGGTGATGTATCGTATGAGGGATACCTTCTGCCAGTGTGGGTGAACCAGAGAAGCAATTTCTGGTTACCTCGTCATTGCGAGGAAATACCAATACACCAAATCCTCGTACAAGGATGTACGAGGTGGTAATGCGAGAATTAAAAACAAATTCCTGCACATTTT
>JAFTEH010000111.1 GCA_017453745.1 Spirochaetaceae bacterium | reverse complement strand
GAGAACTTGCGGCCTTGGCACAAAAGGTCGTTGCGGCCCGAAATCTCGGCCTCCAGACCGAATTTCTCCACAGCTTTCTGAATTACGGCGAACTGCCGACGCACGTCGTACAGCTCTTTAGGCACCACAAACGAGAAATTGATGTTGCCCGTGTCGTGATACACGGCGCCGCCGCCAGTCATACGACGCATAAGGTGGCCGCCGTCGGCAAGGAGGGTTTCAACATCGCACTCGGCAAAAGGGTTCTGGTTGAGCCCGATAACCACGGTGCGATGGTTTTTCCAGAGGTACATCACCACTGTGTCCGACGGATTTTCGGCCACAAGGTGCTGCTCCACAGCAATATTTACAAAGGGATTGGTTTGGTTGCTGACGATGATTTCGAGTTTCATAAAATGAACTTTTCAGTTTATGGCATAACGCCGAAAACGGTAAAAAAGTATGTGACATATCCCCGAAAAAGTGTCAATTTTTGCATTTTGTTCCCTCGAAAAAGTGTCAATTTTACAAAAGATTCCCCCGAAAAAGTGTCATCTTTTTCAAAGTTTCCCCCGAAAAAGTGTCAATTTCACAAAACGTTCCCCCGAAAAAGTGTCGTTTTTGTATAAAAATGCACACAGCAAATCTCTTTCCACTTTTGTGCATAGCGAATTTGCCGACAAAAAACTCAAAGCCCTCCGTATCTCGATGAAACCCTACATAGACCAAGGATGGATGGAAAACATCCCCCTCTACTCCACCGAGGAGTTTGTACGTAGAGAAGTGGAATAATGTATTTTGTAAAGGCATTCTAAACTTATTTGGATGTAATGACAAAAAGAGTGAGCAGTAGGCTCACTCTTTTGCATTGCTAATTCGGTTAATTCAAATCCGCTACCGTCTTCTTACAACAAAACGTTCTGTGTTTGTAAATGTATTTCCGAATATATCAACCATTCTAATTCTTTTCCTGCTATTCACATCATAAACAGACTCAACCATACCCTTTGTCTCCACACCATTTTGCCACGTAACAGTAATTCTATCTCCAATTATGTCATAATCTCCAGCCAATGACTCGTTGGTATTATTATTTACGCATGTAACATAGCCATTTCTCCTAAGAGTGAGAACTTCGTTAGTTCTTGAACACACAAGTGTTTCTGTTGTAGAGCTTGTCCACTGCGAGTCCATCTTACTATTGATTACGAAAGATGTAAGGCCAACAAACATAACAACCAAAACCGCTACTAACATAACTATCTTTTTTTTCATTTTTTTCTACCAGTTATATACCATCGGTCCCTCGGTTTTAAAATTTATGATTAAGTATTTGATTTTCTGTTTATTCAACAGTTAGTGCACCTGTTTCATCCGCCACTTCTACTGGTTCAGCACTTGGTGTCTGCACACTTTTATAATTTCCATAGTAACCTTGTCTATAGCCCTCTGCAAAAGCATCAACTTCATCGGGTTCGCAGGAAGTAAACAGGGAACATCCGAACAATGCTGCAATACAAGTTGTTAGCACTACTATTTTCTTCATTTTTTTCTACCGGTTATATACCATCGGTCCCTCGGTTTTTAATTTTTTTTTATTTTTAATTTACATTTTTGATTTTGCAAAATTACAAACTAACTTTCAAACACACACCAAATCAATGCATAAACAAATGTGCATTATGCACAAGTATTTGGGCATTACTTTAAGTCTTTAAAAATCAAAATATTAGCAAGCTAAAGAAAGTAGTTATCGGCTGTTTTTTCGACAAAAACCATATTTTTTCGGGCAAGTATTAGCTCTAAAAAATGGGCAAAAAAGTGTTTAACGGATAAAAAAAACGAAAAATCAATGCTATTTTGTTTCTTTTTCATTTTT
>JAFTEH010000014.1 GCA_017453745.1 Spirochaetaceae bacterium | reverse complement strand
TGGGTGAACCAGAGAAGCAATTTCTGGTTACCTCGTCATTGCGAGGAAATACCAATACACCAAATCCTCGTACAAGGATGTACGAGGTGGTAATGCGAGAATTAAAAACAAATTCCTGCACATTTTTAATTCTCGGCCATAGTTAAAAAAAGGGAGTTTTTTTCAATATGCAGTGACTGAAGCAATCTAGCGTATTGAATTTTTCTTTAGAATAATGTACACTTTTGGTCACAAGAAGGTGTCGCAATATGATAACTGAAGAAGCAAGAATTATCCAAGAACGGCTAAGAGAAACGATGAACCCCAATAAGATTTATCTATTTGGCTCTTATGCTAACGATAGACACTCTCCGAGTAGTGATTATGATTTTTATTTGGTGATGCCTGATGACGCAGGTAATGAGATTTTGCTTGCTCAAAAAGCATATCGTTCACTTCGTGGGATTCGCAAAACACCAGTTGATATCTTGATTGGTCTTGAAACTGAATTTGAAAAACTAAAGTTTAAACCAACAGTAGAGCGTGAGGTTTATCGCTATGGGGTGCTACTCTATGAAAAATGACGCTCTTGTAAAAACTTGGCTTGACTTTGCGGAAATGGATTCTAATCTTGCGGATTTTACTTTTCAAAATATGTATCCGAAACCACTTGAACTGATATGCTACCATTGCCAACAAGCAGCAGAAAAAGCCATAAAAGCGTTGATTATTTTTGTAGTAGAAGATACCGATGTTCCTAAAACACATGACCTTGAAATATTACTCGATATGGTCGCTGATAAATTTGAAGTTGTTGATGCCTTGTATGATGCTTGTTCAGACCTAACTCCATATGGGGTTAGAGTTAGATACCCAAGGGAAATTTATGTCGATGAATTAATGACAGCAAAAGCTATATCTGATAAAAATCTCATTTTAAACTGGATTAAAACATTAATCGTTTAAAAGACACATAGTACAAGTTAGTTATTGCGAGCGGACGACCTGTCTGCCGACAGGCAGGAAGCCCCGAAGCAATCTATACTGCAATCCGTCATTGCGAGCCAGTGCTTACCTAGAAAATTTATGCAAGCACGGCGAAGCAATCTCACACGATAGCTGTTTCGCCAACATGACAAGACCGCGCACAGAAATATCGCAGGCATTCCCATATCCGTTCATTAATGCCCTTAACAAAGGTCTTGCCTACGCAAGACCTTTGTTGCTATTACTACCACTACTCACACGGTGCGTGCTCTCTAGCCCCCCCCAACACACACAAAAGAGCGGTTACTTGAAAATGTAGTATTTTACAATTGGCTCACCTATATAAATAGTCTTACCCACATCATCCCAGTGAATAGATATATCGTCAGTTTTATCACCATCAAAATCAACCGAGCACCATATATGGTCACCATCAAAAGTAAAAGTTTTGTTCACTGGGGGATAGGGGGTAGAATTACGAAAAGCAGAATAAGAATAGGCTATATGATCCTCCCCGTCAAATACCAATTCAAAAGCGGTATAAAACTCAATGAAGCTACCAGAATCTGAAAATTGTAAAAATAACCTTTGGGTTTTAGGCCCATAAAAATGTTCAAGTATATCTTGGGACAAATCATCATCTGTCTCGTGTGCATCACTACCTCTCAACACAGTCTGTATTTGATCCACTGTAACCTTATTAATATCCATAGCAAGTTTGTACTTATCGCCATCTAAGGCGAGTTTCCAGTAGCCATCACCTTGATTACTATCTATGGTGACATCAAAACAATCGCTAAGGTTAATATGGGTATTGTTAGTTGCAATAACCTTGCCACTATTGGTGACAGCTACGGGGTCAGGTAATCTTAGCTTTAGGTTAATCTTGTTACTGCTACTGTGTTTGGTTAGATTTTCAGAAATGGTAAAATAGCTAGTGGCACTAGTAGCAAGATTACTAAAATAAATATCGCTTGAATGTCCAAGAAACTCAATATTATTACCTATGGTAAAATCACCCGAAAAACTAGTGTCTAGGTAGACTCCAGGACCAGCCGTGCTAGCTTTATTGTCTTTTATGCTACCACCTGTTAGAGAAAGTTCCCCAGCATCAAAAAATATCGCACCGCCATTTCTAGTAGCCTCATTACCTTCAATAGTTCCCCCCACCATACTAAAGGAGCAATTTTTATCTTGAATGAAAATTCCTCCACCGTGATAATCTGCTTTATTGCCTTTTATGCTACCATTTTTTAAGGTACAAGTTTTTTGCCCACTGTCTGCCGCCGTCATGAAGATACCACCACCATATTTATCTGCACCGTTGTATGCTACGAGAGCATTAGTATCATCTATCATATAAGTTGCACTGTTACTTAAAGCGACACCTCCACCACTAGCATCAACCAGACCTCCTATATTATAATTTTTTGCATAGTTATGTGCTATTGCTCCACCTGTATGAGAAAAAGTAGCATTCAATACATAGACACCTGCGCCAGTGTTAGCTTTATTTGAACAGTCGCTCTCAGTTGCAACTGATCTAGCATTACTATCGCCTATGGTTCCACCCTTCATAGTAAAGGTAGCGGATGTATGCACCGCAACACCACCTCCATAACCAGCGCACTCGTTATCTGCAATAACTCCGCCTTCCATGGTAAATGTGGTGTCAATACCTTCGAGATACATACCCCCACCAGATTCATCCGCCCTACTACTATCACCATCATCAGCATTATTTTTACCGATAATACCAGCACTCATCAAACAGGTTGCACCACCACTAAGGGCAACACCTCCGCCTGAGTTAGCAGAATTGAAAGTAATCTCACCACTAAAACTATCGTCTTTTACTGTTGCTTCACTACTATCACGCGTGTAACCGATGTACAATTTGCTTTTATTTCTTACTAATATGCCACCGCCACACGCGCCATTTGCAGTAGCTTTATTGTCACTAACGCTTGTACTACCAGCCATGAGGAGAGTAGCCTCGTTGTCCACACAGATTCCAGCACCACCAGATGTAGAAGATGTCTCAAAGTTGCTAACTGTTGTATCATTCAAAATTACATGAGCCTTGTTGTTGATATACAAGCCTACCCCCGAAACGGTAGTGCTGCCATTACCTTTTATGGTACACCCAGTTATATCTACATCTGCGCTTGAGTTTATCGTTATGCCCATGCCATTAGTGCCCGTCTCTATAGTAAGGCCTTTTAAAAAGAACTTTGGAGCATTAGCATTAGCATTAGCAGTTATCACAAGTACACGGGTGCCATTTCGCCCTGTGAGAGTTGCAGAAGAATCCTCACCCCTTATAGTAAGAGACTTTGCATTTATCCTGGGTAGCTCAATATATTGCTCTTTAGTAAGAGTAACGGTATCCTTAATATAGATAGTGTAGTCTTTACTAAGATCTTGAACTTTCTGTAAGGCTCTGTCAAGGGTAGCAAAGGGCTTCTCTTCCGTGCCATCGCCTGTATCGTCGTTGCCTGTACTCGCTACATAAATACCAGACGAAACAGGTATTATATACACAACTTTTTCCGATGCGTCATAGTCGGCTTTTTCACACCAAGTTTCAATAGTCCATCTGCCGTCCGCATTTATGTTAAAAGTACTATCGGCGGTAGGCGACGGCGATGAAGTTGTAGTTTGTGTTTTAGTGTAGTACACAGTCGCACCTTCTACGCTTTGGCCTTCTATGTCTTGGTTTTGAGAAACGAGAGCAAAGGTAAGCGTTTGACTAGACTCACGAAACATGACACTACTTGTTTGTTCAACATTGGTTCCTTTGTACTGTAGTACAGGTGGTTTTAACTTCGGGATATATACAGTAGTGCTCGTCTCGCTCATAAGTCCTGCATGATCTACCAGCGTTAGCGTATAGGTTACTGGTTTATTTATGTACTGTATAGTGTCAAGGTAAAAAGCGCCACCACCGGTAGGCGTAAAGGTGTTACCTTTTATTGTATTCCAATTTGTACCTTTCGTATCTGTCAAGTTTTGGGCGCCGTTCACTGCTGCAAAACTAAAACTACCAGTCGTATTTTGCGGTGGTGTTACAGAATATGACCAAGAGACATCTAGTTCTGGACATGTAATTTTTAATTGTGCAATATCCCTATGTAAACTTGCAACATCAGCGATGTTTGGAGTATTGAATGCGAGAACAAATGAAAAGTTGTCAGAAAGACTTTCGTTTCTAAGTACGGTAGGTGTTAAGAGTGCAGGAGGGGCAGTATTGCAGTGTATTGTAAACTTTTTTTCAGAGAAGAGGACGGTGCTCCCCCCCCCTCAAGAATACGGTGAAACTTGACAGTCATCTCTATATCTTTACCTTCTGCTGTCAAGTTATCTTCAGCATCAGCATGAAGTGAAATTGGAAATGTACAGAGCGTTCTTACCTTTTTATTTTTATCTGGATTTGAACCAATTTGTAATGAATTGGGAAGAATCAGCGGAACTCCTGCTGTCAAGGTTTGTCCGTCAATCGTGTTAAAATATTTTACATCCTCCTCATGCACAAGTTCCACAGTCGCTTGCAATGATATTTCAGAAAGATGCAAAACAGGTATTTCTACTGTAATGTCAGTTTCACTTGGCAAGTAAATGATGTTCTTATTTTCTTCTCGTGTTGAAAGCCCTGCCTTATACTCAGTCGTTTTAGTTGCATCGGTATAGTACCGTATAGCCATGCTTGAATCTCTGTCAAGTTCCATCTCAACAAATGAGCGAATGTCAAGTTGTAGTTTTGAGCATGAACTAAGCAAGAATGTAACCACTGCCAAAACATAGATACACAGATAGGTAAAAAACAGTTTCCTTTTCATATAAGATGCCTCCAAAAAATAGCCATCGATACGCTCTTTCAGTATCTTAATTATTTTTCTGTCCGCAGACTATAATACTCATTAAATTATGCAAAACATTCTAAAAAGGTCAAGATCACAAAAAAAAAGTAAAAAGTGTTATTTTTTTTAATCAGCATATACTTCGCTCACTCGGTTTAAACCGTCATTGCGAGCATTTCGGTTAATGCGTCATTGCGAGGAGCGTAGTTTCCATCGTCATTGCGAGCCTTGCCTGCAAAATCAAAAGCAAGGCGAAGCAATCTATACTGCAAACCGTCATTGCGATGAAATACCAATACAC
>JAFTEH010000110.1 GCA_017453745.1 Spirochaetaceae bacterium | reverse complement strand
GGCATTCAGGACTGAAGCCAACTTGAGCCCTAAAGAACCCGCCTTAGAGTAATAAGTTTCCAGTTATGTTCTATGTAGTTTAAGCAACTTGACACTTATTTTTAATTCTCGCGCTTGCGCCCCGTCTACATCCGTGTAGACGGCTATGTTTTTTATACCTTTCCCTTAGAATCCCTTACCTTCCTAAAACGCGGCAATGCTAACCAGTTGCGTAATGGATTTAAGCAACTGGCAAGTTGGCATTCAGGATTGAAGCCAACTTGAGCCCTAAGAACCCGACTGAAAGTAATAAGTTCATAAGTTACGCACTATGGAATTTAGGCAAACTAGTCGTTTATATTAAAACTTGATTTCCGTGTTGCATAGAAATCAAATTTTAGTCTTATTACAGGAATGTGAAATAAATCATTATGAAAGCATCTGCAAAATGCTTGCATTTTTGTGAAAAGTTAGAAAAAAGCATAGAAAAAAAATGATTAGGACTTGAATTTTTTTTAATACTATTTTATAATTTTCGTTATGAGCGACTATCTTGACATCAACAATGAGGAGCTTTTGAAAGACTTTTTTTCAGAAGCCGATCAACAAGTCGAAGTGCTGGAAAGTAATACATTAGTTATTGAACAAGATCCAGGCAACAAAGACGCTATAGATGAAATATTTAGAGCAGCCCATACTTTAAAGGGTGGGTCAGCTACTGTTGAAATGAACGAACTTTCAACTTTTACGCATGCCATTGAAGACTTGCTTGATGAAATTCGGGGAGGCAAAGCGAAGGTTACTGAGCAGGTTGTCGATCTTTTACTGTCTGCTATTGATGTGGTAAAGGACATGCTTGAAGCAAGAAAGTCTGGTAGCGTGTACCAAAATGATGTTTCGGCTATTGTAAATGAGTTGCGCTCTCATGTATCTACAAAAACCAAGTCGAAGGCTACTCCAGCAAAAGCCGCAGCAAAGCCTTCCACACCGTCACCTAAGGTGCAGCCAAAACAAAAAGGTATTGCCCCTAAGGCTGATGTTTTAAGTGAATACGAAATTTTAGAACTCGCTGAGGTTGTTCCTGCAAATGAAACGGTATATCAGGTTTTGGTTTCTTTTGACGAATCAAACCAGATGAATACTGTCGGTGGTATACAAGTATATGCTGCTCTCAAGCAATGTTCAACAGTTCTCAAAACAGTTCCTGATTTTGACGAATTGTATGCTGATATTTTTCATCCCGAAGTGGTGTATATTGTTTCCTCATCGTCGCCAAAAGAAGTTATAGATGATGTAGCTACAATAGCAGATGTTACATTGTCGGTACAGGTACAGCCTATAGACCTTTCAAGCGATGCTGGGGCAAGTTTTGAAGCGCCAGTGCAGGCTCCCCCTAAAAAGGCTACTCCGAAACCTTCCATTGTTGCTTCTTTGGACGAGCCACTTGAATCGGTTTCTGAAGACGAACCAAAGACTAAAACAGATACAAGTACCGCCCCAAAGGTGCCACAAACCACCACGGCTCATCAAGGTTCATCAATTTTGCGTGTGGATGCAAAGCGTATAGACTATCTCTTAAACCTTGTGAGTGAAGCCGTTATTATTAAGGCTACCCTAAACCAAAATTCAACCGAATTTAACGATTTATATGGGCATTTCCAAGGGCAGTTAGGGCTGTATAAGGAGCAGTTGCGTCGCTTAATTGAAAAAATACCGTCTTGCCTTGAGCGTATGCAAAATGGTCAGGATATCAATGCAATAAAAAAAGAACTCAGCGATGAATACGTCGGAATGTTTGATGTCTTTTCTCAGGTTGATACAGAGTTTAGGCAAGCTCTGAATAAGTTTAAGTCTTCATCGCAAAACTTGGGTCGCATAACAGGGGAACTGCAAGAAGGCGTTATGAAAATACGAATGGTTCCAATTAGCCAGATTTTCAATCGTTTCCCACGCGTTGTGCGAGATTTGTGTAAAGACCTAAATAAAAATGTGCAACTTATTATTGAAGGTGAAGATACCGAATTGGATAAGTCCGTTGTAGAAGACTTGCTTGACCCTATTATGCACTGTGTGCGAAATTCCATTGACCATGGTATTGAAACTCCAGATGAGCGCAAACGGCTACAAAAAACCGAAGAGGGAACACTTTTACTAAAGGCCAGCAACGAAGGCAATATGATTATTATCGAAATTTCCGATGATGGTCATGGTATTGATGTTGATGCGGTAAAACAAAAGGCTATTGAGCGTGGGGTTATCCATCCAGATAAAAATTTAACCGATGTAGAAGCTTACCAGTTGATTTTTGAGCCTGGTTTTTCGACAAGTAAAGCAATTACCAATGTTTCGGGGCGCGGTGTGGGACTTGATGTAGTAAAAACCCATATCGAAAACTTAAATGGTTCCGTTGTTGTGGAAAGCGAATTGAATGCTGGTACTCGATTTGTTATTAAGTTGCCATTAACACTCGCTATTATACAAGGCCTTCTTATTCGTGTTGGTGATGAAATATACTCAATACCGATTCCTTCAGTTGTGGAAAGTTTACGCGTGTCGGATTCGGAAATAAATACAATAGACAATTACGAAGTTTTTAATTGCCGTGAAGAAGTCATTAGCCTTTTGCGGTTGAGCCGACTTTTTGGTATCAATTCTATTCAAGAATCTCGTGACGAGGACAATAACTACATTGTTGTTGTTGGCTCCGATGAAAAAAAGGTTGGCTTAATGGTAGACAGCCTTATTGGTGAAGAAGATGTGGTTATTAAGCCATTGACAGACCAATTTACCAATTCACCGGGTATTGCAGGCGCTTCTATTTTGGGTGATGGTAGTGTATCATTGATTATTGATGTGGCTCAACTTTTGGACCTTGGCATGCGTCAAGAATTAAATGCTCGCCAGCGCCGAGACGCTTCTGTATGGTAGGAGAAAGGGAAAGAGTATGTCAGATATAACAAGTATAAATCAAGCGATTGCAGCGAATAATGCTGACCTTTTGAATGACCAGGTCGTTGTTGTCGATTTTAAAATGGTAACATTTGCGCTTGCAGGAAAAGACTATGCAATAGACATTCTAAAAGTAAAAGAAATTGCTAAGGCAGGAAATTTTACTTTTGTTCCCAATACAGCACCTTTTTTGCTTGGCGTATATAACTTGCGCGGTGAAATTATCCCTATTATTGATTTGAGGATTTTCTTTAATATTCCGGTGCCTGCACGAGCAAAAAATAAGATTGAAAACATGGTTATTATCAATGTGAATGACCAGCGTTTTGGTGTTGTTGTCGATAGCATTGACAAGGTGGTGGGTGTTTCAAAAAATACTATAAAGCCGCCACATCCTATTTTTGGCGATATTAACATTAAGTATATACAGGGTGTCGTTGAAAGTGCCGGACGACTATATGTTTTGCTTGATGTCGATATGATATTTGCATCTCGTGCAAAGTCTACCGAAGTGGCCGCTCAGGTTAAGGCAAACTACGATGTTCCCGAAACGGCAAAAAAAGGCGGGTTGAGGCAACGAGCAAATGAAAGTTTAGACTTGAGTTTTATTGGTGAAACCTTAAAGGCTATGAAAAAACTATATGCGAGTTCGGTAAATGAAGACTGGCTCAAAAATAGATATGTTATATGGCACGATTTACGACCTGCTGGCAATCTTCAAATTCAAGACGAAAATGATGCGAGAGAGTTTTTGGATGGCTTTCTTTCACCGTATACGGGGGCTTTTTGGAGTGAAGAGTATATGAATGCAGTATACAAGGCGCTCCCTGAAAATAATTCTCCTGTTATTAATGTGTGGAATGTCGGCTGTGGTGCGGGTTATGAAACATATAGCCTTGCGGTTGTCTTAAAACTTAAGTATCCAACTGCTCGAATCCGCATTTTTGCGAATGATTCTGATTTGTTGTTGATTTCTTCGGCTTCAATGTTGAGATTTCCTGAAGAACATATAAATTCTATTTATCAGCCCTATCTTGTAAAGGGTGTTGATGGTGGGTATACTTTTAACCAAACGATAAAAGAAATGATATTGTTTGAGTACCATGATTGTGCACATCAAAATGTTGTTCCGGATGTAGATATTGTACTTGCACGAGATGTACTTTCATTTTTGCCGTTAGAAGAACAAGAACACTTGCTTTCAGAATTTTATGAAAAGTTAAAACAGACGGGAATTGTAATATTGGGACAAAATGAGTCGATGCCGAGACAGAGTGGTTGGGCTCGGTTTGTTGAGTCAAACATAGTATATTTTACTAAGGAATAAATAATTTAATGATGAGGAGTATAAGATGCGCGTAGAGTATATTAATCCTTTCACCGAAGCTGCTTATAACATTTTATCGCAGGTTTTAGATGGTGAAATTAAGCGTGGGGACTTGTATCTCAAGTCTAATTGTACATCTGTAATGGGTGTTGCCGCTATTGTTGGTCTTGCAGGCGATGTAGAAGGGCGTGTGCTTTTTGACATGAGTCCAGATACTGCTTTGAAGATTGCTTCGGCTATGAACCAAGAGCAACTGACTGTTCTTGATGAGTTGGTGCGTGCTACTATTACAGAGTTAGCAAATCTCATTACGGCTCAAGCTGTAACTAAATTGCATGATTTAGGTTTTCGCTTTGATCTTACACCACCTGCATTATTTACAGGTGAAAAGATGGAGATTTCCAACAACAACATGGAAGCTTTAATTGTGCCCATGGACCTGCCACAAGGCAGAATTGAAATTAATGTCGCTATTCGTGACAGAGCAAACTAAGGAGTATTTTTATGATTTCAAAACAGGATTTTCCAAGCATCAACGAAAAAGCTCCCGATGGTATAAAGCCAGATGGAACACCCCGAAAAATCTTAGTTGTTGATGACTCAATATTTGTAACGAAGCAGTTAAATCAAATTTTAACGAGCGAAGGGTATGAAGTTGCGGCAACAGCAGTAGATGGGCTTGATGCGATTGAAAAATATAAGGCTCTTGCTCCAAATGTTGACCTTGTGACTATGGATATTACTATGCCCAAGATGGACGGGTTAACCGCGCTTGAAAAGATAGTTGAATTTGATAAAAATGCAAAGGTAGTTATGATTTCTGCGCTTGGAAAAGAAGAATTGGTAAAAAAAGCCTTATTATTGGGGGCAAAGAACTACATTGTAAAGCCCTTAGATAGAAAAAAGGTTTTGGAGCGCATTGCTGGAGTTCTCCTAAAATAGTTTGCATTTTGTGAGTATGCGGAGCAGGACGACTTACGAGAAGCGTCTTGCTCTCTATTCTAGCGTGTATTCATATTGGGAAGCAGCAAGAACCGATTATACGGAAACCATACTCACAGCATTCTCGTATATTTTCTCTACTTTTTACCTACCACGGTGAGTGCCGTCTATGCGATGAGAGCGTTGGTTGTCGCTCAAGTATTGCGCATAACCGCATGCGGAGTTGGTATAACCTTGTTTTTTGTTTCTTACTGAAAACCGCTAAGACTTATCTGTCGTCCTTATCCGTCTTTTAGTTGCTTTCTCCTGTATGTGGGATACTTGCTTTCTCGCGTATTTGCTAAAGTTTTTTAATCTTGTTTTACATGGGCACTTCGGGTATACTGTACGAGTAACTTGTTCACGAGGTGATGCAAGTGCTGTATTTATTTTGTGGAGGACAGTATGATTAAAACATGTAAGGATGTCGACCTAAAAGGCACACGAGTGATTATGCGGGTTGACTTTAATGTTCCTATGAAAGATGGTGTTATTCAAGATGACACGCGTATTGTTGCAACTATTCCGACCATTGAAGCGATATTATCGCAAGGGGTGCGTTCTTTAGTATTGATGAGCCATTTGGGGGATCCAAAAAAGGATAGCGCAAAGGCAAAAGAAAAAGCAGAATCGAGTGGTTTACCATTTGATATGGAAGTATATATAAATGGAAAACATCGAATGAAACCTGTTGCTGAATATTTGGCAAAAAAACTTGGTAAGCCTGTCGAATTTGCTCCGTCATGTTTTGGCGCAAAGGCTCTTGTTGATGCACTTCCTCAAGGCGGTATTTTGTTACTAGAAAATACCCGCTTTGCAGAAGAAGAAACATCCAAAGACCTCGAAAAACAAAGAGCTCTCGCAAAAGAATTAAGCACCTATGGAGATATTTTTGTGAATGATGCCTTTGGTACTGCTCATAGAGCGCATGCATCAACAGCAACAATAGCAGAGTTTGTTAAAACATGTGTTGGTGGACTTTTGATGGAAAAGGAAGTCAAATACTTAGAGCCTTTTGTCAAGTCGCCGAAAAAGCCTTTTACTGCGATTATTGGTGGGGCAAAAGTTTCATCAAAGATTGGAGTGCTTTCCAGTTTATTAAAGCATGCCGATTGTCTTATTATTGGGGGCGGAATGGCGTATACTTTTCTGAAAGCACAAGGCTTTTCTGTTGGCAATTCACTTATTGAAAATGATTATATCGACACGGCAAAAAATCTATTACAGGAAGCAAAGGATAAGGGTGTAAAAATTGTTTTACCAGTGGATCATGTGGTCGCTAATAGTTTTTCGGCAGACGCCACACCTGAATATATTTCTGATGTGTCAATTCCTGATGGTAAGATAGCACTTGACATTGGTGAAAAAACACTGCGAGCGGCTGAAGAAGAAATTTTACATTCTGCGTCTATTGTTTGGAACGGTCCTGTTGGTGTTTTTGAGTTTGAAGCCTTTTCAAAGGGTACTGAAAATATTGCTTTAGTTTTAGCTCAAGCCGCTGATAATGGTGCTACCGTTGTCGTTGGTGGTGGCGATTCTGTAGCAGCTATCAACAAGTTTAATCTTGCTTCAAAGATGAGCCATGTTTCGACAGGCGGCGGAGCATCCTTAGAATTGTTAGAGGGAAAAGCTTTACCGGGTATTGCGTGTCTGCAACAAAAAGACTAACACGGTTTGACCGCTTTAATGTAAGCAACAGGAGCTAAGGTATACTTTATTCGCGGTTGCTTACATTAAAACCGACTAAAAACATAACTGTTCTCGTGCAGTGCTTGTGCAAGTTGCATAGAATGCCTTGTGCTATGTTGTGTTGTCGTGTCTATTTCGCTTACCTGTACAGAAATATTACACTTTAAACTGGTCTATTTGGTTTTCTATCTTGTTAATAGATTCCCCGACAACACTCGTAATATCGCGTAAGAGGGCGCCACTTTCGTTAATTTTTTGCGCTCCGATACTCATTTCATCAATCCCAGATTTCATTAACTTAGTAAATTCATGTAGCTCTTGTGCTTCATTAGCAATCAATTTGCTTTCATAATTTATTTCACTTGCCCTACTTTTAACCTGTTCACTGCTATTATTCATGTTTGTCAAGACTTCTGTGATTTGTTTGCTTCCAACTTGTTGTTCCAGCATTGTCGCTTTTATTTGTTCAACAAGATTATCCGTAGTGGTAATTTGACCTGAAACATGCGAAAATGCTTCGTTTGAGTCTTCAGATGATTTTACTATTTGAGCAATCGAATTACGGATAATATTTAGCTGCTCGCCTATTGTTTTTGATTGATTACTTGAAGTTGCCGATAACTTTCTAATTTCGTCCGCAACAACGCCGAAACCTTTTCCTGCATCTCCAGCATGTGCCGCTTCGATTGCTGCATTCATCGCGAGAAGGTTTGTTTGGCTTGCAATATTAGAAATAGCGACATTTGCGTTATGCAACATTTCAGATTGCTGTGCAATACTACGAATCTGTTCATCAACTGCCTTATGTTTTAAAATACCATCGTTCGCATTTTTTTCAAGTATCATAAATGCTTGCGCCATTTTATCAACTGTATCATTAACCTGATAAGTATCATGTACCATTTTGTGAACCACCGATGTTGCTTGATTAACACCGTCAACTTGAGAGCTAATGAGGTTTTGTAGGTCTGTTATGTTTGAAGCGATTTTATTTATTGCGTAAACTTGTTTGTCAACACTATTGAATTGTTGTCCAATTTGCTTACTGATGCTTTGAATATTGGAAATAATTTCATTGATAGATGTCGCAACATCAATAGCATGTTCACTCAAATTTTCACCAGATTTAGAAAGTTCGTTTTTTGAGTCCTTGACATCTTTCATAATCATTTGCAGTTTAAGTACAAATTTATTAAAATCTTCAATTAACGCACCTATTTCATCGTTAGAGACACCGTCAATGCGTTGGCTTAAATCAGCGTCTCCACTCGCAATATTAGCGATAGAGGTTTTAACGCGTACAAGTGGCTTTATAATGGTTGCCGAGAATAAACCCGATGCGATGATGCCGACAATGGTCGCTACTACACTAAGAATAATGATGAGCCGAGTGCTCCGGTAGAGAGATTCAAATATTTCTGCCGATGGGCCTGTACTCACAAATATCCAATTTGGTGTTGAGGTGAGCTTTTGTCCAATGAGGAATTTCCCATTATCCACTTTTAAATTGATAAAACCTTGTCCTTCATCAAATTGATTGCGATATTGTACAAAATCATTTTCTGTAAAAAAATTTTCATTAAGCACTTTGTCAGGGTCATTGTTAGCGATATAAAGTCCTTCCTGATTAACAATATACGAGTTTCCATTTTCGGATAATGTAAGTGTATGTATAACATCAATGAGCTTTGTGACAACGACATCCGCTGCGATCACACCCAAAAAACGCCCATTACGATTTACTTGTTTTGAAACACTTATAATCATCTCCCCTGTGTTGACATCTAAAAAGGGATCGGTTAAGAAAAAATCTGTAGTATTTCTTGCCCCTTGGAACCAGAGACGAGTAGTTTGGTCAAAATCGACAGGTGGAACCCAACTAAGATCGCTTAAAAAATGGCCACCATCCTTATACGGAACTTCGGTCGCATAATATAATAGAGTAATATCGGAATTATCTTTAGTTAAACCATTAAAAAAACTTTCGATTCGTTGAGAATCGGTTTCACCTTTTTCAAGGAAGGTCTCCCCCGCCGAAATGATCGTTTGTATTCTTGTGAAAAACCCACTTGTTTCTGCATTAGTAAGTTTTAGCATATAATCTGCCTGCTCACGAAGCAACAGTGTTTCGGATTGAACAGAATTCAAAAGTATGGGAACAGTTATAGTACAAACAACTATTAAAATGATGAGTACTGCCAAAATGCTGAGTTTCGTTTTAATACTTCTCATGAACATAGACACTTCCAAGGTATAAGGTATCTAATGTAGTATATAGTTTTTTATACGATTGTCAATACATCTATATTATGGAACACGGAAATCAGTTTTTGCTTAATGGCGCTCCTAAAAACGCAAAATTTTAAAAATTTTTATGAAGTGTAGTATGTGGAGCCCTGAAATGACAGAACTTAAAAACATCGCATTTTCAAAGGTACCTATAAAACTAGATAGATACTTCGCTGACCTGTCACCGTTTTTAGAAGTGTCTTTGGGATATTGAGCTTCTTCGGTGCATTTACACTTTAAGAATGACTGTTTTCGCATAAAACTTCTTTCCGTGCCATCTATATTAGAGTATGGGCATGTGGTGGTAAAATATGTACTGCGAATTAATTCATTTAACAAATTTTCATAATTTTACAGTATTTTTATTGACAAAAATTTTTCAGTTTTGTATAATGCTGTGCAATTTTTTCAGATAGGAGAGATTTTTATGAAAAAATTTATTTTATTGGCATTGTTTGCTAGCATTTTAGCAACAAGTGCTTTTGCTGCATCAGAAAAAAATAAGCTTGGGTTTTACCTCGGGTTGCCTAGTGGTATTTCATATACGAGGGATTTAGGTAAATCTGCTGATTTTGATGTACTCGCTGGTTTTGACTTTTTGCGCACTAAGGATTTCCATGTCTATGGGTATGGTCTTCATGCACGATTTGCACCATTATTTAAGCTATGGAGCGGAAATCTTGGTTCTATTATGACTGGTACTTTTTCATTAGGTCCGGGTTTTGGTTTCCAACTTGGTGGTGATAGCGGTACTTTGGTTGTCGGTTATAGTATCAGTTTACCAATCCGCTTTGAACTTGACTTTAAGATTCCGTTCAGTTTGTTCTTTGAAACAGCACCAGGTTTTTCACATACCTTTGTAATCCGTTCAGGTAGTGGACATGTTCCTGCTTTCTACCTTGGTGGCGGTCTTGGTTTGAGGTTCCGTTTCTAAGTTCATTTCAATGCGACAAGGAGCAAAACATCAGTTTTGGGACTTGTCGCATTGCGTGCGCATTATGCGCACATCCCAATAGAGCGAGTTTCTTCATCACAAATAATGTCAAGGAAGAAACTCGGCAGTTAAAAACAGCAGGCCTATTTCAGTGCTGTTTTTAACCTTTCCTATACTTTGAGCAGTCAGATTTTTAATAGGGCTGCTCAAAGACTGTGCGTTCGTAATGTAATGAGAACGCATAAATAATAAGCTAAGTTTGCAACGCAAACTGCAAGTTAAAATACGCCCCAATATCACAATGCGTATTTTAACCTTTCGTTTGACTCAAACACCAAAAAGCCCGTTCCTACATATCACTGTTCTCAGGATTGAGGGCTTTTTGTATTTTAAAGGCTTCTGACTTTGGGCTTGGTTGCCATACTCATACCGCACCCCCACTGATACGGCGAGTGCTTATTCTTTCCATGTTTCGATGACGCCAGGGAGCATTTTTACCGCATCGAGAAATTCAGGGGTGGCACATACGCGTATGTTAGGGGAGCCCTTTAAAATAAACTGCTTTTCGTCCGTGTGGGCGTGTACAAAAAGGTCGTGTTTACCAGGGTGCTCTTTGATAAAACTGACTAAATACTCGCTCCCTTCTTCGGTATAAAAGTTCATATCCAAAACCAAATGTACTTCGGTAATGGCATTTTCTTTGAGCTCTTTTAAAGGTATAATATCATCAACTAAAAAGCATGGCTCGTCTTGACTTGTATCGACTTTGCCTTCTACGCCGTAGATAGTTTCTGGAATTGTTTTTGAGTGGACTTTTTCCCATACCTTTGGAAAAAAGATTAACTTTACCGTTGAGTTTAAGTCTTCAAGTTGGGCAAATGCCATTGCCTTATTTTGCTTAGTTTGGAATGGAGCGAGTTCTGAAAGGTAGCCTACAATCCTGTACTGTTTTTCTTCGCGAGCATTGTGGATATTATTCAAAGAGAGATTTCCCATTCTTAAAACAAGATCTGTATATTCATCGAGTGGATGTCCCGAAATATAAAACCCTAATAATTCCTTTTCTTTTTTTAGTTTTTCTTTGAGTGGCCATTCATCAAGTTGCCGAAAGTTAAAGTATTCGTTCTGTTCGTCTTCATCGCCAAAAAGACTCCCTTGCCCGATGACTTTGTCGTCATTTTGGCGTACAACTGATGTATACGCATCTTCTAGGTTAAATAGTAAGGTCGGGCGGTTTTGGTCAAGCCCGTCAAAACAGCCGGCATTGATAAGTACTTCAATCGCTTTTTTGGGAACTGCTTTGAGGTCTATTCGGGTTAAAAAGTTCATAAATGAAGTGTATGTTCCTTTTCGATTGCGCTCTTCAACGATTGCAACTGCGACTTTTTCACCAACGCCTTTAATACCATTTAAGCCAAAAACAACAGCCCCATCGGAAACTGTATATACACCGTAGGAGCGGTTTACATGTGGTGGAAGAATTTTGACACCTTCTTTTCGAGCAATACTAATATATTCTTTTAGGGTTTTGGCATTTTTCATTTCGTTTGTAAAGTTAGCAGCCCAAAACTCTAATAAAAAGTGTGCTTTTAGGTAGGCTGTGCGGTATGCCATGACGGCATAAGCGGCTGCGTGGCTTTTGTTAAAACCGTATTGTGAAAAGGGAATGAGGATTTCATATATTTCGCTTGCTTTTTCGGCAGAAAAGCCCTGCTTGACAGCCCCAGCAATAAAGATTTCTTTGTTTTTTGCCATAACTTCGGCTTTCTTTTTTGACATAGCTCTGCGCAACATATCGGCTTCGCCTAATGTGTATCCTGCTATGCGACGCGCTACTTGCATAACCTGTTCCTGATATACAATAACACCGTATGTTTCTTTTAAAATATCTTCAAGGGACGGGTCAGGATAGTGAATTTTACTCGGGTTCTTTTTTGATTCAATAAATTGGTCAATGTATTGCATAGGACCAGGCCGAAAAAGCGCATTAAGAGCAATTAAGTCTGGTATACATGAGGGTTTACATCGTTTTAAAATATTAATCATACCCTTGCTTTCAAATTGAAATACCGCTGTCGAATTACCGCTAGACAAAAGGTCAAATGTCAACTTGTCATCTTCTGGGGCATCTTTTACTTCAAAGTGTGCATACTCACCACCTCGTTGCTGGATAAGCTCTTCGCAATATTTTACAAGGGTAAGCGTTTTTAAGCCTAAAAAGTCCATTTTGACCAGCCCACATTGTTCTATTTTATCCATTGTAAATTGAGTAACGGCATTCCCTGTTTCCGAATCTGTGTAGATAGGCACATAGTCGATCAGTTTGCCTTGAGCAATGACAACGCCAGCCGCATGTAAACCGGTGTTTCGGTGAGCACCCTCAAGCGTTATCGCAAAATTAAACAATTCTGCATATTGGCTTTGGTCAGCATATTCTTTGAGTTCTGGGATATACTGTATGCGTTTGGGTAAGCTGTTTAGTTTTACATCGGGCGGAAGAGGCAAGGTTTTTCCCTCAAGTGCTTTTACAATAGCATTTACTTCTGGGAGGGGAATATCAAGCACGCGTCCGACATCCTTAAACACTTGTTTCGCTTGCAAAGTACCGAATGTGCTTATAAGCCCAACGCTATCATCGCCGTATTTTTGGCGAACATAGTTTATAACTTCTTGACGGCGTTCGAAGCAAAAGTCTACATCAAAGTCGGGGAGGGAAACTCGCTCAGGATTTAAAAAGCGCTCAAAGAGAAGTCCGTATTTGAATGGGTCTATATCCGTTATTTTCATCGCATAAGCAACAAGTGAGCCTGCACCAGAACCACGACCAGGCCCTACAGGAATGTCATGTTCTTTTGCCCATTTGATAAAATCCCACACAATTAAAAAGTACCCGACAAAATCCATTTTTTTGATAATGCTTAATTCGTATTCGGCTCGTGTTGTATGCTGCTCGGTTACTTCCGAGTATCGACTCTTGAGCCCTTCGTATACAATGTGCTCAATATAGGCTTCCTTTGTGTCAAAGGCTTCTGGTATTTTGTAAATGGGTAATAATGGACCTGGTGCAGGAATCTTGACGGAACAGCGTTCAGCAATTCTTATTGTATTTGTTATAGCTTCAGGGTAATCCTTAAAAAGAGATGCCATTTCGTCACCGCTTTTTAAATAAAATTCCTTACCTTCAAAGCGCAGGCGGTTTTCATCGGAGCGTAGTTTTTTCATACCGATACACATGAGTACATCTTGGGCGTCTGCATCTTCTTTGTTGCAATAGTGTATATCGTTTGTAAGAACAAGCGGTAGCCCAAACCGCCTTGCCATGTCGATAAGTAAGGGGGCAAGTTTTTTTTGTGAGGCAAGTCCATGGTCCTGTATTTCAAGGTATAGGTTTTCGTATCCAAAAATATCGATATATGTGCGCAAAAACTGCTCTGCTTCGTCTTTTTTACCAGAAAGCAAAAGAACGGGCAGTTTTCCTGCAAGGCAAGCCGTAAGACAAATAAGCCCATCGCTATACTGTCGCAATAGGTCTTCGTCGATTCGCGGTTTGTAGTACATTCCCTCAAGGTAACTCAAAGAGGAAAGCATCATTAAATTTTTATACCCCGTTTGATTTTTTGCAAGTAAAATGAGATGGTAATAACGCTTACCGTTTTCATCTTCGCTCTTTTCTTTTCTGTCTCTTGGTGCAACATAAAATTCACAGCCGATAATGGGCTTGATTCCTGCTTCCTCACAGGCTTCAGAAAAGGCTATAACTCCAAAAAGGTTTCCATGGTCGGTAAGCGCAAGCGCCTTTTGTCCCAGTTCTTTTGCGCGCGCTACGAGTTTTTTTACTGAAGAAGCACCATCTAAAAGTGAATAGTCTGAATGAACATGAAGATGTACAAAATCGGTCATATAAAGGTATTGTACACAAAAAAAAAATCCGTGCAAGATTTTCAGATACACGGAAATCAATTTTTTAATATAAACAACGAGTTTACGAGTTAATCTTGACCAATTTATAGATAGGTTTAAAAATATC
>JAFTEH010000109.1 GCA_017453745.1 Spirochaetaceae bacterium | reverse complement strand
GGAAGGGATAGGGATTCTAAGGGAAAGCACCAACAAGCAAAACCGTCTACTCAGGAAGTAGACGGTGCGTAAGCGCGAGAATTAAAAATATCATATTTGCTTAAATTCCATAGGACATAACTGGGAAGTCATTACTCTAAGGCGGGTTCTTAGGGCAGAGCCCTAAGCGATGCTTTTGGAAGGGATAGTGATTCTAAGGGAAAGGTATAAAAAACATAGCCGTCTACACGGAGGTAGACGGTGCGTAAGTGCGAGAATTAAAAATATAATTTTCTCAATTTTTAATTCTCGGCCACTTTGAAAAAACAAGGATGTTTTTTCAAAGTGCATTTGCTTCGGTCAAAAGTGTGTCCCTTTCCCTTAGGATTAGAGTGGCAATGATTGAGCATTTTTAACTTTAAATACCCTTGACTTTTTACGAGCTTTTCATTACAATGCGTAAATTATATTTGAATTAGATTTTAATCCTTTTGCATCTGCAAGAGGCATCATACTGTAAGGAGTTTCGTATGAAACGTACATATCAACCAAGTAAGGTTAAGCGTAATCGTCGCTTTGGCTTTAGAGCGAGGATGGCTACAAAGGGCGGTCGTGCAATTTTAAAAGCAAGACGAGCAAAAGGGCGCAGGAAACTAAGTGTTTCGGACGAAAAAAAACCATATTAAATGAGCCGTTCTTAGTTTATAATGGGAAAGTTTAGTTTTCCGCGTCAGTATAGGCTTTCAGATAGAGAATCGGTAAGGCATGCCTTTAAGGAATTTCCGTTTTTTGAGCGACGGGTAAAGTTGTTTGTAGTGAGTAATTGTTTAGAGTATAATCGATATATGGTTACTTTTAGACGGAATTTTGGAACAGCCGTAAAGCGAAATCGGATACGACGGTGTTCTCGTGAAGTTCTGAGGCATCTGCATCCCTTGTTAAAACAGGGGTATGATATGGTCTTTTTATTTACGGACCCTCAGATTGTCATTACTACAAACCAAAATCCTCTGTCAGTTTTACTGCGGAAAGCCCATCTTTTCCGAGACTAAGACCAAAACAGAATACGATGGAGTGTTAAAAAGTTTTCTTTTGTGACTTATGAAATTGAATCAAATACTTGTTCGTTTTTTTTGTACTTGTATACGCGTATATCAAAAAACACTTTCACCTCTTTTGGGACAAAATAAGTGTCGGTTTTATCCAACTTGTTCGAACTATGCTTTAGAAAGTTTAAAAAAATATGGTATTTTAAAGGGAATGTGGCTTGCTTTGAAGCGCATTTTGCGTTGTAATCCGTTTTGTAAGGGCGGGTATGACCCTGTTCCCTAAAGACTTAAAACTGCTCATTTTTTAGCAGTTAGTCCATAGTGCCGAACTTTGAGTTCTTGTGTAAGATACTATTTGCATTCTATGCCCATACGCTTTTTTGCTTGACAGGTACGCTAAACGGAACACGAGATGTCAGAAGATAATCTCTGAAAAAAAATATACTTTTTAATGCACCTATTAACGATTAGGAAATGTAACTTATGAAAAAAAACTATGTCTTAGCTTTTGTACTTATTTTTTTAGTTTTGATTGCTGGTAATCTGTTGCAGAGAAGAAATGCAGGTACCACTGAACAGATTCAAGGGCAAAATGGTATTACAGCTACCGAAACAACACAACCAAATGATGCTCTTTCGGCGTTTGTTGTTTCTGATAGTGAAGATGAAACAGATGGAGAAACTGTCGCACTATCTGAAAGCACATACATTGTCGAAACAAATTTGGTGAGGGCAATGTTTACAAACAAGGGTGGCGATCTCATTTCGTATAAGTTAAAACGGCATAATATGGCAGGCTCCACTGAAAATGTAGAAATGATTGACAATGTCACTGACGCAAATCGCACTTTTGGTATTTCAATCGGAGGATATAATGCCCCACTCTTAGATACTATCTTCAGTGTTAAACAAGACAGTACGGATGATGGCGAGCAAATCATTAGTTTTACAGGTGCTGTGAGCATAAAAAATGAACGCGGGGAAGTTGAAAAGTTTAAAATTTCAAAGCATTATCGCTTTTTGCCTGATGAATACTTGTTTGAACTTGTTGTAGCGATTGATGGTGGTGAAAACTTTTCGGGGCTTAATTACGGTGGCGCTTCATATACAATACGCACCTCTCCGCAAATTGGTCCTGAATGGAACAAAAAAGACCGCTACGATTTTAGGCGTTTTTCAAGTTTAGTTTCAGGCAAGCGCAAGGATCTTACGCTGAAAGCAGGGCAGACAAAAGAAGCCCCTGCAGATAGCAGTTGGACCGCTGTTTCTGGAAAGTATTTTACATTTGTATTGATTCCAGACCAATTAGGTGGAAATACTCTGTTTTCAACCGATAATACAAACCTATCATTTCAAAACGAAAACACACAGATTTTTCTTTCTCAGCCTCCTATGCTTACTTCTTCGTTACAACATCGCTATAAAGTATACATTGGACCTACAGGGGAGCAGTATGTCCATAGGTATTCAAATGCAACAAAAAACTCATTTGGGTATAGTAATTTGGGGCTTGATAGTCTTGCCTCAAGTAGTGGCGTACTTTCACCCATTATCTTTGTTGTCAAAAACCTCCTTCAATTTGTGTATCGTTTAGTAAAAAACTGGGGTGTAGCGATTATTATTGTTACTGTTTTAATTAAGCTTATTATGGTGCCGATTAGCATTAAGAGTATGGTAGGTACTCAAAAGCTGCAACCATATCAGGGGCGTATTACCGAAATACAACAAAAGTATCGCACTAATCCTCAAAAAATGCAGGAAGAACTAAACAAGATTTATACTACAGCAGGGTATAGACCAGGTTGTGCGAGTGGTTGTCTGCCAATAGTAGTAACCTTTGCAGTTCTTATTGCAATGTTTCAACTATTTAATAATTACTTTGAGTTTAGAAATGCCGTGTTTATTCCGGGTTGGATTTCAGACCTTTCTGTAGGGGATTCTATTTACACACTCAAAAATCCTATTCCTTTTTTGAACTGGACAGAAATACGGCTCCTTCCGCTTATTTATGTTGGTACGCAGTATCTTACAACCTTGATTACACGACAGACGCCGCAAAATCAACAAATGCAAAGTATGATGTTTTTTATGATGTACATCATGCCAGCGTTGTTTTTCTTTATGCTTTATGATGCACCGTCTGGACTTTTTGTGTACTGGATTACCTCGAATATTTTAGTGATATTCCAACAATGTATTACAAATGCGATTGTCAAAAAAGAAACGGCAAAGTAGCTTACATGGCTGTGGCGGTATATCTACTATAATAGTAGTAATGTAGTAGTAAGTAGTAATAGGAGGTTTAAAATACGCGTTGAGGTGTTGGGGCGTATTTTAACTTGCAGTTTGCTTTTGCAAACATGCCTTATCGTATGTGTGTTCTCATTTCATTGCGAATGCATAAAATACGGGTAGGAATAAATTTGTATAGGGCTGTCTAGAAATTTACTTAATGATAGGGCTTTTATAGATTGTCTATTGTACACTAAAGTGTGATTTTTTTTAGGAGAACATATATGGTTTATGAATTTGAAGGTAAAACTGAAAAAGAAGCGATTGATAAAGCAGTAGCTGAACTCAATCTTAGCGTTGACAAATTTGATGTGGAAATTTTAGAAGTCCAAAAGGGTGGCTTGTTCAAAAAAGGTATGGTAAAAATCCGTGTTCATGTCGACATGCCCTCTGGCCTTGACGAAAACCCAGCACCAATAGCAGAAAACGCTGGGGATAATGCGAAGGAACACTCGCACCCACATCAGATAGTAACGAGCGACATTATTGAAAAGATGCAGACCTTTTTAGCGGAAATCATTGAACGGATGGGGTATGTCGCTGAAATACATCTTTTAAAGCATGAAGCGGACGAGTTGACTTTTAAAATTTCAGGTCCCGATTCTCCCCACATTATTGGAAAAAAGGGAAAAACCCTCGATGCCTTACAACTTTTTGCAAATATTTATCTTGTAAAGCTCAATTATGGGGATGTGCGTGCAGTCGTTGATTGCGAAAATTATCGTCGCCACAAGGAAGAAACGATTATTAGAATGGCTTATAAGGTAGCTGATAGAGTAGCAATGACAAAGCGTTCTGTGTTGCTTGAGCCAATGAATCCCTATGAACGCCGTTTAGTCCATACAACGCTTAGTAATATCAGTTCAATCGAAACAAAGAGTGAGGGCGATGGCTTATATAAACAGGTGAGGGTTTTGTACAAAAAGTAACTATAGCTTTTCACTGATTGTTCTTGCTATGTAGCTTTAGTGGAAGTACTTGGGTGCAATCTCATCTTGCTTTAAGCAATTTTCTGCATCCGATGTAGTTATTTTTGAAACAATGAGGTGTAAACGGTGAAAAAATGCTTTATAAGTCTTTGTTTTAGTTTTGCTGTTTTTTTTGCTGCGACTGCCAATGAGGCAGCCTATAAGGAAACAGTAAAGGAAAACCTAACAAGTATTTTAAGCCCATCAATCGTTGGTGAGCTTTTAAAAGATATTGATGAACAGGGAAATGCGAGTGTAACGAGGTTGTCATATACAAAAAAGAAAAAAGAGCCCTCGCTAAAACCAGAATCAAGTCTTGTGGAAAAAACGCTATCATATTGGACACAGGATAATCCTATTTTTATGCTTGAAACTCTGTATGTATACAAAAAGAGTGAAAATCGCTCTGGTACAGTTGATATACAGAGGATTAGTGATGTTTTACATGCCGTTTCGACACTTCAAGGAATTCAGTACTATTCTTCAAGTCGTAAAACAATGCGTACATTGTACGAAGTTTCATCAGCTGTAAAACCTGTTATGCAGGGGAAAAAACAAACCTACGAAAAAATCCCAGATGATTTGCAGGCAAGTGAACAACTGGTTTTGCAAAAAGACCTTACATTTGGTGAATACATATATAAGTATTCTTATATACGAGATAAAAATGGAATTGGTTGTGTGTGTGAAAATACGCAAGCACTTAAGTATGGTATTTTTTCGTTAGTGAAGCCATATAATATGAATATTTGTTTAACTGTCTTTGATTTTGGTGATTTTATGTTAGCCTATGCATTGACAAGAGGAAACTTTCCTAAAATTATAGGCTTGGATAGTAAACTAAAAGATTCATTTTCAACACGAACTGATGCAATATATAATTGGTTTATAAAAAATTATGAAGAGAGATAAGTCAAAAAATAAAACAGACAATAAAAAGCAGGTAGAGAAAATGTCAGTAAAAAAAATCATTGTTGTAATTGTTGTTGCTCTTTGTGCTGTACTGTTAGTATCGGCTGGAACCGTTATTGTTTTGGCGAATGCAACAGACTCAAAGGTAACAACACAGGAGAAAAAAAATATGGATGAAGTATCTGAATTTGAAAAAACATGTTCAGACGGGCTTTATGCAGTTATTCAAACTTCAAAGGGAAATATTTTTTTAACCTTGCACTATAAGGAAACCCCTTTGACTTGTACGAACTTTGTTGGATTAGCAGAAGGAAAGTTAGATGCAACAAACAAAAAGCCATTTTACGATGGGCTTGTGTTTCATCGCGTAATTGCTGATTTTATGATTCAGGGTGGCTGCCCACTGGGAAATGGAACTGGTGGTCCAGGATATCAGTTTCCCGATGAGTTTGTTTCTACATTGAAGCATAATAGTGCTGGTGTTTTAAGTATGGCAAATGCGGGACCTAATACAAATGGCTCACAGTTTTTTATTACCCATGTCGAAACCCCGTGGTTGGATAACCACCATACTGTCTTTGGTAAGGTAGTAAAGGGGCAAACTGTTGTCGATAGTATTGCACAAGGCGATACGATTGAGCATATTCGTATTATTCGCAAGGGTAAGGAGGCAAAAGCTTTTGATTGCTCGCAAACTGCTTTTGATGCACTGTATGCGTCGGTGAGTGCTGAAAACGAAGCAAAAGAAAAAAAAGAACTTGATGCAATACACGCTACTGCGGCAAAGCGCATTGCCGAAAAATACCCGACTGCTGTCAAGTCAGAAACAGGGATGTATACTGTAGTAACTCGTGCAGGAAATGGAACAAAGCCTGCAAAAGGCGCAACAGTAAGCGTTCACTACAAGGGCTCCCTTTTAAGTACAGGGCAAGTCTTTGATGATAGTACATTGCGTGGGCAGCCACTATCGTTTAGGGTGGGGATGGGTGAAATGATTGCTGGTTTTGATCTTGCCGTTGCCGATATGGTGCTTGGTGAAAAACGGACTATTATACTCCCACCTGACCTTGCTTACGGAAATAGAAGTGTCGGTAATGGTTTAATTCCTGCAAATTCATATTTAGTATTTGAAGTGGAATTAGTAAAAATCCAATAAGCGTATATGTTACAGTGAACATAATTTGCCCTGTAACAGAGTAGACCAGTGAGAAATTCCTATATTTTTCACTGGTCGAGCATTTTCGGCTAAAACTGAAATTTTAAGAGTGCATAGAATGTATACGGGGTTTTTATTATCTACATGACTACTATCGTATTGCGTTTTTTTTAGTTTTTGATAAAATACTGCATATGATTATTGTCGATCAGGTTGTTTCTGAAAAGATTTTACAGATTAGTAAGCATTATACTGAAAATATTGATACGAGGTTTTTGCGCCCTATTTTTGTGGGTATATTTTCAGATATAAACTTGATGCATAATATAGCTGATTTAACTGAGAATTCTGCTGCCTTTGTTTTGCAAGGTCAGCGAATTGTTGACCTATATAATCAAATTTTTGCGATGGGTAATTTTATCTTTTTGGTACGACGCGATATTTTACCGAATCTGCATAATCTATCACAAGCCAATACACAGAGCGCTGGTGCTGATAAGGTGTATCGGGTTATGGCATTTAGTAGCCTTCCTGGCAATATTGATATTTTAGCGACACTTTTGATTGAACTTTTTGAGCGAGTGGTGCATTATGATAAAAGCCATTCCCCGAAAAACAGACCCATCGTAAATCAATTTCAGCAAGCGCAACGGTTTTATAGTCTTGTTAAAAAAGAAACATAACGGTGGTTCTAAAAGCGCATCTAGATGCTTTGTTGCCATGTTAGCGTTTTTAGAGGCAAGTCTGAAAGTGGAAATCTCAGATAACGGTTTTTAGAGATTGCATTAACTCGTGGTTTAGGTGTTACGAGGCTTTAATTATTTTACAGGAGATTTTATGTTACAGATGAAAAAAATAGTTTTTTGTTGCTGTATGTTTTTTTTTAGTCAGTTTACCATTGCTCAAGATTTAGGGAGTTTTGACCCATTTGGTGATTCTTCGAGTGACATGGCAGAAACTTCTGGCTTTGGTATTGATTTCGGAGGAAGTGTCAAGTTGGGCACCCCTATTTTTTTTACTGACTTTAAGGATTTTTCAAATATTCGCGGTTCATCCTTGATTAGTGCAAACTTTCACCTCAATGCATATTCACCGGTATGTGAAGTATACGCTTCGGTTCATCTTGATGACACAACACTGTCCTTTAACTTTACCAGTATCCCAAAACTCACCCCCACTAAACTTCAAGTCCCACGCTTTATAGATGAAATTTACTTACAAGGTTCGTTTGGGCCTGTCATAGTAGGTGGCGGTATAAAAAAAATGACTTGGGGGCGTGCCGATTCGTTTAGTATTTTGGATATTATAAACCCTAAGGATTTTTCCGACATAACCATTACTGATAACCAAAAATTAAAGAAAGCGCGACCCTTATTGTTTCTTTCAGCCTATTTACCAATGGATATGAAACTTGAATTTGTTTTTCTGCCAATCTTTGAAGGTAATACATACGCTATAACTTCTCGCTCTGCGACGGATTTGGTGGATAATATGGTTCAGGGGCTTTTTTCGGCTGCCGAATCTGACACAAGTATTACATCAGCAGGTGTCAAAAAATTTATAGATGATTTTAAAGACGGCCTTTTTTCTCTTTCCCCCAATATTGATATTGATTCTGGACGCCTGCGTTATGCACAAGCAGGTATGAGATACACCGCCATATTTGACGGCTATCATGATGTTGGTTTACAATACTATTACGGTTTTTTGCCTACCCCTGGTGTACGATATAATAAAAATCAATTTGTTAACGAAATGGATGCTTATAGTATGCCAGACTCTATTACCGATGAGCAGATACAAAAGTTTTTTACCTTTGATTATACACCGGTGCACCAGATTGGATTTGATTATGGTTTAGCGTTTGGTCCTGTTAGTATCCGTACAGAACTTGCCGCTCTTATTACGCATGACATTAAGGGAACAGATCCTAGTATGTATAATCCGAGTATAGCATGGAACTTTGGTATTGATTATACCACCCCGATTGGACTTATGATAAATGTTTGTGTTGCAGAAGATATAATGCTCCTATGGAAAAATGCACAAAAAGATCCCTACGATATGCAGTATGGGAAAAAAATGACTGACACTCATATAATGTTACTTTTAACACAGACACTGTTACGGGGCGCAGTTACATTAAATATGCGAAGCACGATGCATGTGGAACGCTTAGATTTTACTCTTGCACCATCATTTGAGTTTATGTATGGCTCTTTGATTATTGGTGTAGAAACAGGATTTTTCTTTGGGAAAAATGGTGGTGCAAATAAAAATTATATAACGGCATCTTTTTCGTATAATTTTTAAAATTTACATTTTGGCTTGACGGTAAAAAGTGCGAGCAGCAAGTATGACAAATACGACCCATAGTAAAACTGCTACTGGCAATGTAAAAGTTCCTATGTACATATAAGACGCTTTAAGTAAAAGTCTAAGCAGTTGAGAAAGAATTTCAATAAAAAGAACACACAATAAAAAACTTGCCGGTAAACTAGCAATATGCAAAAATCGAAGTTGCTTTTTGTCAAGCCTAAAATTCCATGAGATGGTGGCAATGCGCAATGCGAGTAAGATATAGACAAGGGGACAAAGCAACCTGAAAATGATTTCTAGGTTGTACTTTGTTCTGTCAAGTCCAAAAGTTGGCGCAACCGAACACAATGAGTTTAAACTACTTAATGAAAGGTGCGATGGGCTAAAGCGACTTTCCAAACCTCGAATGAGTGTTTTCATATCGATTGGTAAAATCTGGAACAGTAAATCAGGTTCACTTGGATTTCCAGAAAGGACTGTTGGATATTTGTTCGGTTGTCGAGAGGTTTCGCCAACCATAGTAAGTTGCAAGACAAGCGTTTCATCGCTTCCAGACATTCGGCTGATGATGCGTGCATTTTCACAAGTAAGACTAAAGAGAGGAGTATGCATTGCGCTGTATTTTGTGAGGTTTACATTTTCTAAAAAAAATTCAGGTTCTAAGTTTTTGTTCGATTGTTTCGGTATGTGGTATCCTATCCGCTCAGCCTCAATACGGTATAGTGGATACTGCGTACCATATATTGTAAGTGAAAAATTATTCAGTTTGGTAAGTGCTGGCGCTCGTTCTAAATCAGTATAGAAAAAAACCTGCGATTGGAGTTTTTCGGTGGTAAGCGCTTTAAGAGAAGCTAGTTGTTTGTCAGAATAGTTTTTAGTTTCATGATACAGTTCCTGTATCAGCGTATTAGCTTTTATGTATGAGCCTTGTAAAAAAGCATTGTAGATAGCTTTCTTTTTTTGGTATAGCTCTTGTTCTTTTTTTAAGGTACTCGTATCACCATTTTCGATTATGCTCCAGGTGTCTGCAATGAGGTTTTGACTTGTTTGGTATTCGTTTGTTGTTGGTGATAAAAGCTCACTTGCCGTTGTTGCAAAGTAATGAGCTGAAAAAAAATCACCGTCTTTATAGGCAGCCTTTGCCAGGTCCAAAAGTTCAAATCCATTTATATTTTCTACTGGCTGAAGAGTATCAGATGACTCGATAATGGGTTCGTTTGTAGTAGGCTTGTTTAAAAGGTATGATTCAAGGAGATAGTTTGCTTCAATGTCGCTTGGGAATATTTCGAGTGCATGATGTAAAGTATGTATACCTCTCTTGTAAAAGTGTTCCGTATCTTCTGTTGCTGTTTTTGAAAGGAGATATAATTCGTTTGCTTCTTTTAAACTTTCTGTATATATTTCGGTTTCTCGCGTATAGTTTTGTTGTTTTAGTCGTAGGAGTGGAAGAACACATTCAAATAAGACAAGAGATAGTAGCGCAAAGATAAGCATTATTCGCAAAAGTGTTTTTAAGTATAACTTCATCGCGAGAGAGCGCTCTAAAACATTGTTGTCTTCCATCTTTGCAAATAAAAATGAAAGTGTACAGACAAGCGTAAATAAATATATACTTGGAGTGTATGCAATGAGCGTAATACATGCGGTAATTATTGTATATGAGTTGACAAAGGGTAATAAAACAGGTGGGGTGTCATGTATAAAAAAATAGTAGAGAAGTAAAATAAAAAAAGCAACAGTAAAAAAGATAAAAAAAACAAAAAAAATACGGTATAAGGTACTTGCAGTTGAATTATATTTTTTCATAAAACTTCCTTATATGTGTGCTGATTTTTTTGAACGAATTGTACGAAGCAGTAAAAATAAAAAACATAATACAGCCACTGTAAAAAAGAAAACTATTTCTTGATATGGTTGTAGTTGTCGCAAAAAAGAAAAACTTGGATATGAAAAAATATCCAACTTTACAAAAAGATGAAACAAAAAAAATGAAACAATAGTCATTGTAATCATAAAGGTGCAATTTGCAATTTTCCATGTTGTACAACGAAATGTCACTGCATAATACGAAAGAATCATCATTAAAAACGACACTGAAAACAAAATAGAAAAAACAGATACTTCATGGAGCAGTGTGTTCCAGCGCAGTATAACAGGTAATAGATATGCTACAACATTTTGTAATAGAGCCGTAGAGTCTGTATTGTGTGATGGTATGTATTGAAACAAACTGTTTATTTCAGGGACTGTTGGTAGTGGAAAAAACGCACATGCTGTAGTTACACAAGCAAGGAGTAGAAAGGTTATAAAAACCGCCTGAACTGTTGGAATATTTTTTTTCATAGCGTATATATACGATGTAAAAATTGCAAACAATAGCGACAGTGGTAAAAGGTATAAAGCGATGGCAAAAAAACTATTCAGTTGAAACTGTCTATGAATAGTTTCAGTTATTAAAAATAATTCGACGAGGAGTGCAATAAACAGCGAAAAAAATGCAAGTGCAAAAACAAACACTACACACAAGCCTATATTCTTTTTCATTATTAGTATCATATCATTCTATCGCAATAAAAACAAGGGCTCCCCTTTAATTTAGGGTTTGTAAACGCTGTGTCTGTATTGCTATCTTTCGAGTATATGTTTGTCAAGCTAGCGTTTTTGTCTTAAATTTGTATAAATTCTAACCGTGCAAAAAAGCACCGAGATAAGTTTGAGAGTATAATGTAAGAAAGTTTTCAAAATATTAGTTTTTTTTAGATGCTGTGTATATTTATGACTAGATTTTTTATTATCAAAGATTATAATGAAAGCGTAAATATTTATTTAGTATTTTTAACAATGGTCTGCTCGTGCAAAAAAACGATTTATGGAGGGAAAGGCATACAGCCAATTTTTGCACTGCGCTTAATGTTTTTAGTTGTAATTTTTAGGTTGTAAAATGAAGGTTGGCTCACTAGTTATATATAAGGCACAAGTCGCTTTAGTATGCGAAATAGAAGATGGAAAAATATGGATAGACTCTGCTGATACTGTTTTACCCAAAAAAAAAGTGCGTGAAAAAGATGTTGCACTATTAACCGAAGGTCCGATTACAAAATTAACTGATGTTCTTAATGCGGAAATTCCTACGGTGGATTTTTCAGTAGCATCTGAATTTTTTTCTAGTACAACTTCGTTTGAAGAAATTGTAAGTTTATTTTACGGAAAATTATTACCTGCTCAGATGTGGAAAGCGTGGCTTGCGATAAGCACTTCGCAATATTTTAAAGTTCCCGCTTTCGGAGCACCCATTTTAGTTTTATCTGATGCAGAAATTGAGTTGCAAAAACAAAAAGAACAAGAAAAGCAAAATGAAAATATACGGTATCAGGAATTTTTATCAGATATACAAAAGGTGCTTACAAAAAAATCTGATACTTCAATCATTGATACGGGTAAGTATGCAAAATTTATACAAGAGATTGAGCAAGTCGCTTTAGGGAAACTGACGAAGTCTCGTGTGCTTACAGATATAAAGAAAAAACAACAAGCAGAAACAGCACATGAATTATTATTAACATTGAATATATGGGATAGTGCAAAAAATCCGTATTTGACAAGAGCGCATCTTAGTGGTAGTGATGCACGAGGTATAGTTGACAAGCCACAATTTCAAAAAAACTTTAAAGACTTAACGCACTTGACAAGTTATGCTATTGATAATCCTGGTAGTAGTGACCCCGATGATGCTGTTTGTTTTGATAATGGAATTTTGTATATACATGTGGCTTGTCCTGCTGAAACGATTTTACCAGATAGCAGTCTTGATGAAGAAGCCTGTGACCGTGGGGCATCCATATACCTTCCAGAAAATATTGTGCGAATGTTGCCAGAATCTGCAACTGAATATTTTGCGCTTTTGTCGCCACAGTGTTATGCTCTTACTTTTGCTATTGACTTTGATGAGCATTTTGCTCCTCGTGATATTAGTATTTTTAGAAGTCGCATTTCAGTCATGCGGCTAACATATAAAGAAGCCGATGCTCATAAAGATGACTTTTTAAAATCCTTATTTGATTTAGCTAAAAAACTTTTTGAAAGGCGTATGCAAAATGGAGCGATTTCTATTGAGTTTCCAGAAGTTCAAATACGAGTAGAAAATAAAACGAACATTATACTGGAGCCTGCAAAGCAGTTTGAATCCTCAAAAGTTATTCGTGAAATGATGCTTATTGCTGGTGAAGCAGGGGCACTCTTTGCATTTAAAAACCAAATACCATTTCAATACATTAGTCAAGAGCAAGCAAGTATTCCACATAAGTTGCCCGAAGGTTTAGCTGGCGAATATCAAAAGCGTAAACACATGCGCACAAGAACAATGAGTACTGTACCTTCTCGGCATTTTGGGTTAGGCTTGAGTATGTATGCGCAAGTTACCAGCCCCCTGCGTCGATATGGAGACCTTATTTCTCAACAGCAGATATTGCATTTTATTGACAAGGAACCATTGATTGATAAAGATACTTTTTTACAAAAGCTTTCACGCGCAGAACTTTCGGTGCGCACACTCAATCAGGTTATGCGGCTTTCAAAAACGCATTGGATTCTTGTTTATATGAATGAGCATATCGAACAATCGTATGAAGCGGTTATACTGGACATCTTCGACAGAAAAGCACACATTATGATTTTGGAACTGGCTTTTGAAACGGATATGAGTTTAAAAACGAATAGAACAGTAAACGAGCACATCTTTGTACGCGTGCAATCATTGAGTATTCCTTTTCAGCAGTGTGTCTGCGTAGAAGTATAAGGAGAACGGTAATAGGTAATCTCTAAAATGCATCTAGGTGTTTTGCCACCGTGTCACCGTTTTTAGAAACAAGCATAAAAATACACTGTTTTTTGATTCGTGCGGAGGGGAGATACACCGAGCGCTCTGCGTTTGCTCATTTCTTTGAAATTGCGATATACTGTTAGTTTTATTTTTAGTATGAGGTCTTTTCTTTTTTTCTTGTATCGTTTATACTTTAATCGTTATAAAATCAAAGCAGTTTTTCGTCATAGTCTTATTGAAAATATGCGGCGATATAAGGAAGTGAATTATGGTAAAGGCAAAAGTATTATCATTGATTTTAGGTGGTGGGAAGGGAACACGGCTTTATCCTTTAACTAAAACTCGTTCAAAACCCGCCGTTCCTTTCGGTGGAAAACATCGTATTATTGATATTCCACTTTCAAATCTGATTAACTCTGGGCTAAAAAAAATTTTTGTTTTAACCCAATTTAATTCGGCTTCTCTTAATTTGCATTTGGCGCGTGCCTATGCTTTTGATTCGTTTACAGACGGCTTTGTAGAAACACTTGCAGCCGAGCAAACATTTGACCATTCAGGTTGGTACGAAGGCACAGCAGACAGTGTGCGTAAAAATTTTGTGCATTTTAAAAACTTAGATTTTACGCATTATGTTATTTTAGCAGGCGATCAATTATATCGTATGGATATTTCGGCTTTTTTAAAAGCTCATATTGATGCCAATGCCGAAATCAGTATTGCCTGCACCCCTGTTACACGGCAAGCAGCATCAGGTTTTGGTATTATGAAAGTAAATACCGAAAACATTATCACTGACTTTATGGAAAAACCAAAACCAGAAGTGAATATTGATGATTGGAAAATTCCTTCTACATCTCATCTAAAACTCAGTGATACTTCAAAAGAGTACTTGGCATCAATGGGTATTTATATTTTTAACCGCTCGGTGATGGAAGAATCGCTTGATAATGACCTAGTTGATTTTGGTAAAGAAGTAATTCCTGCTTCTCTTTCTAAGTATAAGGTTACTGCCTTTTTACATGATGGTTATTGGGAAGACATTGGAACGATTCGCTCCTTTTACGATGCAAATCTTGCCTTGACAGACATTGAGCCTGAGTTTGATTTTTATAATGCGGAAATGCCTATTTATACCCACAACCGAAACTTACCACCTTCAAAGGTCAACTTTGCAGAGTTAGATAGGGTAAACTGTAGTGATGGTTGTATTATTACAAAGTGTACTATAAGACATTCAGTTATCGGAGTTCGCTCCATCATCGAAAACGATAGCTACCTCGAAGGTGTTTTTTGTATGGGGGCTGACTGGTACGAAACCGAAGAGGAAAAAGCGTATAAGTTAAAAAAGGGTATTCCATTTTTGGGTATTGGGAAAAACTGCAAAATCCGAAATGCCATTATCGACAAAAATGCGTGTATCGGCAACAATGTAAGTATCGGCTTTGGTGAAACAAAACCTGACGGTGATTATGGCTTTTACCATGTTGTAGATGGTATCTATGTAACTTTAAAAAATGCAATTATACCTGACGGTACGGTAATTTAATAGATGTAAAAGCTCATGCTTACGGAAAACAAGTTTTAATATGAACAACTAGTTTATGAGTTAATCTTGAGTAATTATAGATAAGTAGCAAAAAAATATCAAATTTGTTCAAATTCCATAGGACATAACTGGAAACTTATTACTCTAAGGCGGGTTCTTTAGGGCAGAGCCCAAAGCGACACTTTTGGAAGGAAAGGGTTCCTAAGGGAAAGGTAGAAAAAACAAACCCGTCTACTCAGGATGTAGACGGTGCGTAAGCGCGAGAATTAAAAATATAATTTTGTCAATTTTTAATTCTCGTCTTGGTCAATAATGGGAAACAGGTAAGGATATAAAAACACTAAAATCCGCCTTGCTTGCACACGGACTTAATGCAAGGCGAAAAAATGGGGTTCTTAGGGG
>JAFTEH010000108.1 GCA_017453745.1 Spirochaetaceae bacterium | reverse complement strand
TAAAAACTTCAGTTTTTAGAGGTATCTTTGAAAATGCGAGTATTTGAGCCTTGTAATTTCAAGGCTCAAATACTCGGCGTACTTCTAAAAACTTTTTAAATTTTGAGTTTTTAGAAGTGCCTTTAAGCCAACTTGAGCCCTAAGAACCCGCCTTAGAGTAATAACTTTCTAGTTATGTTCTATGTAATTTAAGCAAACCTGATATTTCTTTGATACCTATCTATAAATTGGTCAAGATAAACTCATGAACCAGTTGTTTATATTAAAAATCGATTTCCGTGCTTACAAGACGCATTTCCTCATTAAAAAACTGCTTGCATAAGACTTGGATTTATGATATAAAGAAAGGCTAAGGAAAAACTTATGTACACAAGGCCGTTACTTTCTAACATTCCCACGAGCCCGGTTGAAAATAAAAAGGCACATTTTGGACTTTACAAGGGACGATTTGAAAATTTTGCGATTAAGGGACTGCACCGTCCTTTCGGCACCTTGCATATACCAACAGCCTTGAGCAACTTGCGCGTCAATAGCCTTATGCGACTCATGTTCCAAAGTGAAACAGTTATCGGAGAAATTGCGTTTTTTGTCGGTCCTTTGTTTTCTGCTATGGAAACAACATACTGGAATAAAACCACTAAGAAAAAAAACGCTTACCGTCAACTATTACCGCCAGGCTTTATACATCTTCCAAAGCGACTCGGCTACAACATTACCGCCTGCCGTACTGAACGCCGATATATCCGCTTCCTTTCGCGTATGGTAAAAGGCTCGTTCTATGCGGATATAGACTTTGTAGGTTCTACACACCGCCCCGCCCTTGAAGCCCGATTCGATATAGATTTTACGAGCCCACAAGCAGCCGAAGTTTCCGCTGTCACCCCCTACTTTGTTACAAAAAGATGCGAAGCGTCATATATGTCGGTAGCACCTCTATCGGGCTGGCTCAGCGAAAACTATTTTACCGATTTAGCATTTTCGCCAAAGACTTCAGTCTGTTACTTTGATTACCGCAAAGCCTACTATACAGTAAAAACTTTTCGAACCCATCTTACAGGATTTGGCTTTTTAGATACTGTACTTACAGCGTTCCAACTTTCCTCTTCAGTTGCCCCTGACAGTGATAAATATAATGACAATGTTCTTTTTTATAATGGAGAAATTACCCCATTGCCCTCAGTAAAAATCACTATGCCATACGGTGAGCAAAAAGCATGGAATATCCAAGATACCGAAGGAATGGTTGACTTGACATTTACACCGCTTTCTACTCAAAATAGACATTTGTCAATAATCTTTTGGAAAGCGCATTACGACACTATTTTTGGGCATTTTGATGGTACCCTCTTGACAAAAGATGGCAAACGGATATGTCTGTCAGGATATTCTGGTATTGCAAAACGGCTTAATCTCCGATTTTAAGGGGCGCATAAGGGGTGCCAAAAACATTCTCTATTAAACAAACCTGAAACAACTCTTAGCATTCGCAATGAAATGAGAATGCACAACGAATGAGCATGTTTGCAGAGCAAACTGCAAGTTAAAAAACGCCCCAGCAGTTAGAGCGTTTTTAAACAAGCTACATCTATTCAACTTATAGCAAAAAGAGCCGATAAATCACACAATGAAAATAAATATGCGGACGCACAATATTTTTCATTATCATAATTTTAGCAAATGGAGAAAATCATGTATAAGCGTCAAATCTATTTAGATAAACTTATAGCCCGAAAAGATAATGGACTTATAAAAATAATTACAGGTGTTCACAGGTGTGGAAAATCATTTTTGCTTTTTAAATTGTATAAGAAATATTTAAACCGTTTAGGAATTAAAGATTCTCACATAATCCAAATTTCTTTGGATGAAACTGAAAACTTTTTACTTCATAATCCGCTTGTCCTTGATGCCCATCTCAAAAAACTGCTTGTTGACAAAAAACAGTATTACATTTTTTTAGATGAAATACAATTTGTAAAAAGCATAAAAAATCCTGACACATCAATAATAGATGCGGAACCTATTACATTTTATTCCGTACTGAATTCCCTTTTGAAACGAGAAAATGTTGATGTGTATGTAACAGGTTCAAATTCCAAGATGCTTTCAGGCGATATTCTGACAGAATTTCGAGGACGAGGCGATGAAGTTCGTGTTTTCCCATTGAGTTTTTCAGAGTTCATGGAAAAATACAACGGCGATGTTCGCGACGGCTGGGACGAATATCTTATGTATGGCGGACTTCCTTTTACGGTGAAGGCAAAAACACATGAAGCAAAAAGTTCTTACTTAAAAAATCTTTTTACAGAAACCTATATAAAAGATGTCATTGAACGAAATAAATTCAAAAACGAGGAAAATATTTCTGATTTGTTGAATATTCTTGCTTCATCTGTTGGTTCCCTTACGAATAGTCTAAACATACAAAATACTTTTCTTTCGGTAAAAAAACAGACTGTCAGTGTAAATACAATTTCATCCTACACAAAGGCTTTGCAAGGTGCATTTCTGATTGACAGTGCAAAAAGATTTGACATAAAGGGGCGAAAATATATTTCAACTCCTCTCAAATACTATTTTGTTGATACAGGATTAAGGAATGCACTTTTGAATTTCCGTCAAATTGAAGAACCGCATCTCATGGAAAACATCATATTTAATGAACTTAAAATCCGCGGTTATGATGTTGATGTGGGAGTAGTTGGAATCTATGAAACGAACAAAAAAGGAAGCGGTCAAAAAAAGCAACTTGAAATTGATTTTGTGGCAAACAAAGCGCAAGAGCGACTTTACATTCAATCGGCATTGACTATGGCAGACGAAGAAAAAGCCGCTATTGAACTTAGACCATTTTTACATATAACTGATTCGTTCAGAAAAATCGTACTTGTCGGTGGAAAGAAAGCGCCTCAAACGACTGAACAAGGCTTTACGATTGTGGGAATAATAAACTTTTTAATGGGCGAAAGATTATAATGTTTATCGTAATGTAGTTAGTCGCTTTGTGTTCATTATCAGAAAGATTATATAACTAAAAAAATGCCCTAGCATCCAATGCGTTTTTTAAACAACCATAAAACCCTGCGCATTCGCAATGAAATGAGAATGCACAAAGAATAGGCATGTTTGCAAAAGCAAACTGCAAGTTAAAAAACGCCCCAGCATCCAATGCGTTTTTTAAACAACCTTACAACTCTTAGCATTCGCAATGAAATGAGAATGCACAAAGAATAAGCATGTTTGAGAGCAAACTGCAAGTTAAAAAACGCCCCAGCAGTTAAAGCGTTTTTTAAACAACCTTACAAACCCTGTGCATTCGCAATGAAATGAGAATGCACAAAGAATGAGCAAGTTTGCAAACGCAAACTGCAAGTTAAAAAAACGCCCCAGCATCAAATACGTTTTTTAAACAAGCATATACGCAAACATAAAACAGAAACTTGAAAAAAATCGCTTTTTAACTACAATCAAAAAAATACCAAACTGTGTGAGGAATTGTGGCTTTTATTTCAGTTCAATTAAAGGGCTTCCGTAATTTGCAAGAACAAAAAATTGACCTTGCCTATCCCGAAGTTTTTTTACTTGGGCAAAATGGACAAGGGAAAACAAACCTATTAGAAGCCTTGTATATATTGGCATACGGTACTTCATTCCGCACAAAAAGCGATTCTGAAATATACACACATGGGATGCCGTTTTTTTCAGTTTCGGGCGAATATAGGGAAAACGAGCATATTTTCCACAGTATTCACATACGTTCTCAGTCAAAAAAAAAAGAAATTACAAAAAATGGAAAGCGTATAACCGATAGAAAAATACTTATTAACACTATCCCTTGTATTATATTCTGTCATGACGATATTGCATTTGCAAATGGTGAAATGAGTTACCGCAGGTTTTTTTTAGACCAAACACTTTCGTTACACAACACTGAATACATTGACACGATGAGGCGCTTTACCAAAATCTTAAAAATGAGAAATGCTATTTTAAAAGAACATCGTCAAGATTTACTTGACACAATAGATATTCAGTTTGCTGAAACAGGCTTACAGATTGTAGAACAGCGAGCGCACCTTATAGATGAGCTAAATACTTTTTTTACCGAGCATTACCATAAAATAAGCGGAATCGAAAATATACATCTTGAGTATAAAAGTAGTTGGCCGTATCATTCAGTTGAAGAAATCCTTGTCTACCTAAAAGAACACCGTTTACGCGATATAGAACTCAAAACAAGTCTTTCAGGACCACAACGCGATAAAGTACAATACCAACATGACAAAACCCCCTTTATTCCGCACGCTTCGACTGGGCAAATTCGCTTAATCTCGCTTATACTACGCTCGGTGCAAGCCCAATACTATTTTGAAAAAACGCAGCGCAAACCTATTTTGCTTTTAGACGATGTGCTTTTAGAATTAGACCCCAAAAAACGAGTACGATTTACTGAATTGCTTCCCGTGTATGAGCAACTGTTTTGTACCTTTTTGCCAGGCGAGCCCTTTGAGCACTACAAAAAACAACATACAAAGATATACCATGTCGAAAATGGAGGCTTTTACAATGGCTAACGCAAAATACACACGAATGAAAGATGTGATTGATACTTTTGTCGAAAAATATAGCGGAATGCATGAGGCTGCAAAAGTGGTCAACAGTTGGGGCGACATTGTAGGCGAAAAACTCTGTGCGCACTGTCGCCTTATTGATATAAAGCAAGAATCAATTATTATCGAAGTAGACCATCCTGCTATCGCTCAAGAATTGCACCTTCTAAAACAAACGATTCTTCAAAAAGTGCGCACCTATTACCCAGAACTCGCAATACAGACTATTAAAACACGAGCCGCAAAAAACTACCCCAGTACTGCTGTTACACCCAACGAACCAAGCCAAAAACCACCCCATACGAAAGAGCAAACAGTCACAAGGAACGATACAAAAGAACCCAAAAAAACTGTTCCTCAAGAACTAAAAGCAATTCTTGAACGCATAAAAGTAAACGATTAAGGTGTGCTAGCAGGCTTAAACACAAAATCATGTGTCGCCCAATCTCCATTTTCTGGTGTTACCTGAAGGCGTACACAACCGGCAGTCCAATTCTGTACTAAATAAAACTCTACGGTTATCGAACCATTTGAATCTGTGCTAGGAGTAATGTTCACCACCCCATTAACGGAATCACCGATCTTCTGTGGGGCGTTCGCAGAATAATACACCCACTTATCAGAGGCCTTTGGTGTAATAGTCAAGGTTATTTTAGTGCTCGCATCTACATCAGTCAATGTTGTTGTTGTGTGTATGCTACTTGACAAGTTATTGATATAATTATTTGGATCCTGATTATTTGGTTTTGTTGGTACATCGATATAGATACTACTAGCATTATAGTTCAATTCTATTTTTTGAATCCCTATCTTTCCAGAAATTTCACCTATGTTTGTCTCATCATTGTATGCAGTTTTTACTCCAAATGCATCGGTGAGCGTGAAGCCCTTTATAATCACATCACCGCGAGGACCTGCTAATTGATTTTGTGTTCCACCTAATGGGCTCTCATCATTTTTCACGCGCCCTAAAAAACGAGAAGGTTCCAAAGAAATACTACTCTCCACATCACTAACACTTCCAGAAAATTCAATAATTTCTACTGTCCAAGGCTCTGTCTTTTCTACTGGTCGCCCATTTTCTATAACCGTCCCAGACACATTGAGCGTTATATACTGCGTATCTATAACATGCTTATTGGGGACAATCACATTTAAAACTCTTTCGGTATCATCCCAAAGTAAACGACCTTCAGGTGGACTATTACACATGATTTCAAAGTTTTTTGTACTAAAGAGCCTTTTTGAACCTAAACGAAAGAGTTGAACAGTAATAGGAATTGGGAAAGTTACAGGCATGCCGTCATCATTTGGACAAACATCCGCATTAGGTTTAAGTTTAAATGAAAATTGACAAGTATCAATATTTTCCTGATTCAGCGAAGTCGGGAGCATTTCAAATAGCTGCTCACTTCCTGCAGCCACATCAAACCGCACCTCAAGCGGTATTTTTAGTTCATTGTCAATACTGAATGTTCCTGTAACCAGTCTCTCACTGGGCACATAGACGGTAGGACCCCCCCCCCTCATATACAATGGAACAAGGGTCATAGTCCACAAGGACAAGACCTTCAGTCTCTCGTGCAAACTCGCGCGATATAAACGCCTTTATGTCAAGTCGCATTCCACAACTAGACAAACACAACAGACCTAAAAATATCACCAGTATCTTTTTCATTTTACATCCTCCATCAAGATAAAAGCACCCTTTGCCTATACAAACAAGCCAGTATGTACAAAAAGGCTGCTTGTCAAAAGCACCCAAAAACCTAAAACCACAGTATCGAAATCGTTTTAGGTATCTGTTTTAACGCTAACGCACAGCCTTTTCAGTATCATCTCCAACTAATTTCGAGATTCATTTACAATATTTTGTAAACTACTATTAAATGTTATAAACTCATTCCAGCGAGTATCGTTTGTTGTGTCAATACCGCACATTCGAGCAAATTCGCGCAAATGTACTCTAAACGAGTTAGATGAAGTAACATCAAGTGTCAATGTATATGGACTAATTTTTGTCACTTGACCATTTTTTAATATTTCAGTAATGGTTGCACGAGGGGCTGGGTTATTTCGAGTGTCAGTTAAATCCCCTGTGTATGTTCCCTTGCCCAATTCAAAGGTTCTTGACTGACCATCTTTTTGAGTAAGGGTTGCCCTTATAGCAAACTCCTTTGTATCAGTTGGAGCAGCAACGGTAAGAAGCAATTCCCCATTATACCCTGCGATTGTTATATCTTGCATCTTAGTAGAGGCTTGATATGTTTCAAGGAACACTGTTTTAGAAAGCGAACCTAAAAAAGCACAGCCCATTACAGACACCAATGGGCATGCGAGAAGAATGCCCATAATAATTTTTTTGATTTTCATAAAAATCTCCTCCGTTCATAAACTTGTTATATTTTAGCTAAATATATAAAAATGTTCAATACTCATCACGGAAATCAATTTTTGCAGAGGTTGTTTTCTCTGCATCTAAATACTAAGGGAAAGGGACACACTTTTGTTCGAAGCAAAAGGTTTCCCTTTCCCTTAGAATCCCTATCCCTTCCAAAAGCATCGCTTAGGGCTCCGCCCTAAGAACCTGCCTGAAAGTAATAAGTTCTCAGTTATGTCCTATGGAATTTAAGCAAACCTGATATTTTTAATTCTCGCACTTGCGCACCGTCTACATCCTGAGTAGACGGCTATGTTTTTTCTACCTTTCCCTTAGAATCCCTTACCTTCCTAAAACGCGGCAATACTAACCAGTTGCGTAATGGATTTAAGCAACTGGCAAGTTGGCATTCAGGACTAAAGCCAACTTGAGCCCTAAAGAACCCGCCTTAGAGTAATAAGTTCCTAGTTATACCCTATGGAACTTAAGCAACTTGACACTTATTTTTAATTCTCGCGCTTGCGCACCGTCTACATCCTGAGTAGACGGGTTTGCTTGTTGGTGCTTTCCCTTAGACCCTATCCCTTCCAAAAGCATCGCTTAGGGCTCCGCCCTAAGAACCCGCTTGAAAGTAATAAGTTTTCGGTTATGCCCGCACAATGACGGTTGTGTCGTTTCGGATATTCGGTTAATGCGTCATTGCGAGACTTGAGCGCAGTCGAAAGGCAAAGCAATCTCTCGGAAAATGCTGTATAGTTACATCGTCATTGCGAGCCAATGATTAGTTGGCGAAGCAATCTCTTCTCGTTTCAAGTTATAACTAGTATATCATTTCGCGACAGGTCGCGCACAATGACGAGATGTTCATTTCGCTCGTAACAACGAGATAACCATGTTGTACATAATGGCACAGGCCTCGTTTGTTACCGACTTCCACACAAGTGCACTTGAGTACCACAAAAACCTGCATGACCATACCAATAAGTATTGAAAAATAATACTATTTATGATATATTTAGTCGCATGGAACCCGAAAAGCACTACACAACCAGCTATGAAAATTCTAATAAAAATTATTCCTATACTTCGGAAGATAAATCAATACTAGACTGCTATATCATTATCCCACTTGCAAAAAAAATTCTTGAATTCATTCCATTATGGTTTCCTGCAAATATGATTACCATCATCTCAAATAGTCTTGCATGGTTAGCAACAATCATAGCGATAACAGCACGGCGTACCCCCCCCCCTCTCCACTTGCCAATATATCTTTTTATACCGATTCTCTTTTTTATCTATCTCATTGGCGATACATTGGACGGATTACATGCTCGCAGAACAAAAACAGGCTCTCCACTCGGTGAATTTTGTGACCATTTTTTGGACAGCTTTGTAACTATGGAATTAATGTTTTGCATTTTTTCTGCACATAACATCCGAACGATGTTCCTTATAAGTATTTTTTTATATATTCCGTACATCGTACAAATAGGTTCGTTTTATGAAAAATATATTACTAAGAAAATGTACTTTGGAAAAATTGGTTCGTCAGAAGCGGTGCTTATTTTATCCACATTTGCAACGATTGGTTTTATCCCAGCAGTACATGATTTCATGACAAAGCCACTTGACATTTTTTTATTTGGGCACAATTTTACAATATCAGAATTTGCTCTTATAATACAAGCAGTATCAGGCTTTTCTGCTTTTGTACAAACATTAATACGCACAAAAAAACTTGAAAAAGGATTTGTGCTCTACCTTTTATTTAGCCTAATGTTGACACTTTCTACTCTGTTTTTAGAAAGAAGGCGCATGCCGCTCATCATTCTTACCTTGTCATTTTACCATATTCATTATTCTGCTTCGCTTTTGGGTGCCATTATAATGAAACGCTCATGTCCAAAACCAGATATTATTTTAACCATAGCGGTATATTTTATATTGCTCTTTGGGTTCAGGCACCCCGTGCTATATGCGATCTTGTTTATTTATATACTTGTTTCGGCTTTTTCCCATGCAGCACAGTTTGTCCATGAAAATATCAAGTACTGGTACTGGATAAATCCAAAACTTTCTCCTGACGAAACAACCCAAAAAACCGAAAACAAGACAGAACCAATAAAAATATCGGCACCAGAAAACAATACCAAAACATGACAAAATAAAACTTACATATTATCTTTTTTATCTGTTTCAGCTTGTTGCTGCGTGCTCGCTGTATTGTTTGTATCGCAGGGGAGGCGTTTTTTTTGCTTGCATTCTATCAGTTTTTTGATTATAAAGCCCAGTGCGATACCCCACACGAGCACAAAAAGAACTATACCTATTACCTTAAACCCCTCTTTGACAGACGCTCCAAGGTATAAAACAAACAGATATAATGATAGGGAACTTAAAAACGCAGCGATTGCGTCAAAAAGAAAAAACTTATGGGCAGGTAGTCCCGTAAACCCCGATGTTAAAAACAAAACATTACGCATTCCAAACGGAATAAACCTAACAACAATAAATGTTAAAAGCCCATGTTTTTCGAGCCGTTTTGCTATGTATTCCATTTTAGACGGAGTAAGAGCCCTCGTGACTATTTTTAGTTTAAAAACGCCTTTTGCAATGAGCCCTCCTAACCAATAACATATTGCATCACTGATATAGATACCGAAATACAATGCAAGATAATTAGGAATGAGTAAACTTTTATTTTCATGGGTAATGAGGGCGGACATGACAATAAGGACATCTTCCGAAATAGGCAGATTAAACCCAGCGAGCAACAAGGCACAAAAACATACTAAGGGCCAATAAGAAAAATAGCTACTAAAAAAAGCAAGAATTGCTTCCATAACAATATCCAAAATAACAAATATGAAGCAGTTTACATAAATTATAGGTATTTTACAATAGGGCACTTCTAAAAACTTTTTAAATTTTGAGTTTTTAGAGGTTCTCGATAGATATGTAAAACCTCAAAAATGACATTTGGCACTACATCGTACAGACTTGCTGGCATACGCACCAAAATGATGCATTACCCTTCTGCACGAATAACCTTTACAAAAGCACATTTTAGATATTGCGAATGTGGATATCCCAACAATACCGGATGGTCAGGGGCGGCACCGCGCTTTTCAAGAATCTGTAGATGAACCTTACAATCAGTTGCGGCCTCTGTCAACATTTTATAAAAATATGTTTCATCAAAAAAACCTGAACACGAACAAGTAACCAATACACCCCCGTTATTTAAAAGTTTTATTGCACGCAAATTAATTTCTTTGTATCCGCTATAGGCTTTTTTAAGTGACTTGACAGATTTTGCAAAAGCGGGTGGGTCAAGGATAATTACATCAAACCGCTCACCATTTGTTTCGTACTGTTTTAGCATATCAAACACATTCGCACAAATCGGCAATACACGATTAGCAAGACCGTTAAGTTCTGCATTTTTTTGTATCATCTGTACTGCCTGTTCAGAAATTTCAATAGCCGTAACCGAACAAGCCCCACTAATAGCAGCATTGAGAGCAAAGCCACCCGTATGCGAACAAGCATCGAGTACTTTTTTCCCTTGACAGTATTGTGTCAAGGCTTTACGGTTATATTTTTGGTCAAGAAAAAAACCTGTTTTTTGTCCTTCTAATAAATCCACATAATATATAACCTCATTTTCCTGTATCACAATGGGAGGTATTTTTATAGACATGGGTGGCATATTTGTAAAATTGTCAAGTCCCGTATGCGAAGGACTAACCGAATGAGGCGCATCATCAGTTTCCCTCATGTAGAGAACCCCATTACAAAGACTAAGTCCCTCTTTTAAGCGAATACTTTCATCGCTCTTTTCAATAATTGCGTTAGGATTACAAAGGGTAATCAGCGTTTGCAATATGAGTGCACGAAATTGCTCACAGGCTAATGAATGAAACTGCACAACTAAAAAAGATTCTTTTTCTACACTCACAAATCTATCGACAATCAATCCAAAAAGTAAATCGGCTTCCCCAAAAATAAGCCGACACGATTCACTATCTGTATAATAATTGCGTCGCAGAAAAACAGCCTGCTCTATGCGATTTTTGACAATGCGCTCAATATAACCGTCAAGTTTTTCATGAGAAGCATTTGCAAAAAGCCTTACTGCAATCTTTGAATGTTTGTTGACTATCCCACAACCAATTAAGGCACCTGCGTGTGTATATATATCAACAAAGTCCCCACTTGCAACAGGGCTTTCATTTAAATTCATTTTTTGCCGTTTACCAGATGAATCATAAACGACATGCGATATTTCATTATCATACACCCACGGAAAGCCTTGTAAAAGAGCCCGTTCTTCTTTTGCTTTTAAAACCACTAAAACCCTTGTTTTCATTACCATATACCTCTTTCAGCCTACACAAGTTATAAAAAAAATCAACAAAGCCTGTTCAAAAAAATACGCAAACTGAATGTCAAAAAGTATACAATATCTTAGGGCGTATTTTGCTGCCTATCTCAGCGAATGGGTGTAACAAAAGAGTAAATCCAACAAAAAAGGGCACTCATATACAGTTCTATTTCTGTTTGGTACAGACAATCTTGTTAATAACTTGTGCATAACTTGGTAATAAAAAAAAGTCAAGAGCTAAATCAAAAAATCTGAAAGAAAATTATAAAATAAGGCTAAAAAGAGCAGAGAATAATAAAAATCTAATGAGAAACAGTGCAAAAACGATACCATTTACATACTTTTATCTGATAACAAACAAAAACCGCCTTCCTATTAAATCGGCGACTGTTAATAAGTTGTGGATAACTTTGTGAATAAGGGCATTTCTAAAAACTGTGACAGGGCAGCGAAAGATCTCGATGCGTTTTTAGAGGTTCCCACAAGATTTAACCTAAGGAAATAGAGCCATTTACATCTACCGTTAGGATTGTTTTACATATAGAACAACGGTATCGTCCTGCACGAGCGAATTTTAGTTGCTTGTGGCATACGGGGCAGGCAAGGAGTTTCGGGAACACGGTATCCACCACTTCGCCCGTTTCACTCGTAAAAAAGGCTTTTGCTTCATCAACAGTATCTTTAATAACAAAAAATTGTGAAAAGCCGAGCAGTTGAAAAACTTCAAACACCTTTGCATTCATTCCGACAAGAACGATATTACCACCTTGTGGCTTAATTGTTTTCAGAAAAATCGAAAATGCCCCTATTCCTGTCGAAGAAACATAAGTCAACTGGGAGCAATCGAAAATCAAATGCAAAAATCCCGACTCAATCGCTTTCGTGACATGCGTCTGAAAAAAAGTTGAATTGTATGTATCAATGTATCCATCTAATGCAAGAATGAGTCCCCTTTCATCAATCTTTTCAAGGGTAATCTTCAAACTTTCATCATGGTCATCATCAAAGTTAGGAATAATTTCATTATTCATACTACATCTATAAGTAGTGTACCTTTTTACTAAAAAAAATCAATCATCAAAAAAAATCAACAATCGCATGAAGTACTGGTATACTTTAACGACACTTAGGGGGAACCATCAGACACCCACCCTGTCTGCCCTGCTGGTATCAGGCAAGCGACAAACAGGCGAGAGGTAAATAAGCTTTTAGAGGAGGCTTCAAAAATACGATGTTTAGCACCTTATAATTTCAAAGCACTAATACGGGGTACCCTTCATATTTTTTTTTTAAATCGTGAGTTTTTAGAAGTGTCCTCCATAACCCACTGTCTACCAAGGAACACCGAGCCCAATCCCAAACAGAACCCATATTAACACATAACCAGTAGTTACGGCAATCAGTGTAAAAGGCACGCTCATTTTCATAAAAGTACCATTCGATACTTCATACCCCTTTGCGCGAAGTGTACTAATAGCCGCAATATTTGCACTTGCCCCGATAGGCGTAATATTTCCACCAAGGGTTGCCCCCATCAATAAACCAAAAAACAGCACAGGTGAACTTATTCCTAAATTGGTGCTTAAAATTTGTACAACCGGCAGCATGGTCGCAATATAGGGAATATTATCAACAAAGGCAGAAATTAAAACAGAGCCCCACACTATAATAGAATACATCGCAAATATACCTATCTGTAATTGTGCAAAAAAATCCCCCAAAGCCTTAATAACCCCTGCTTGCTCAACACCACCAATCACAATAAAAAGCCCGAGCAATAATACAAGCGTGTCAAATTCTAATCCAGCAAGCACTACTTTCAAAGCATGAAAACTCTTTGTACGAATCAAACTATACAAAATCCCTACTAGCATAAGCCCAACACAGATAAGACCATTTGTTATCGCAGGCTTTTTATCGAGCGGTATAAACGAAGCCCCTATCAAAATAACTATCATCGCTATCAGCAAAATTGATGGCATATAGTCTGTTACTTGAGTGAGTTCTTGGGGTAGTGGCTTTTGTTTATATGCCTTGAACACCCTCAAAAGATACACAACGGTCAGTAAACCAGCAAGTTGGACGACGAAAAAAAGTCCCGGTCTTTGCAGATACCAAAAAAAGTCCAAAAAGGTCATCTTGAGTTGGCTTCCCAAGAGTATCGAAACGGTATCTCCCACGAGGGTTGCCGCTCCCTGTAAATTTGCCGAAACTGCAATAGCTATAATGGGTAAGACGGGAGAAATGCTTAACCGCTCAGCTAAGACAAGGGCAACAGGGACTACCATAAGTACTGTTGCGACATTGTCAACAAATGCCGACACGATACTCGCAAAAACACTAAGCATAATGATAGTTATTCGAACATCTGGCATTGTATTTATAATAATATCAGCAATACGACGAGGCATCTTTGACTCAGAAAAGAGAGCCACAAGCCCCATAGTTCCTGCTATCATCAAAAGCACATTCCAATCTATCGCCTGCCATACTTCCAAAAACGAATAATCAATAAGCCCAAATACTCCGCTTAAAATAAACACAAGCGCAGAAATAGTGACAACAACAGGGCGAAACTTCGTAAACGCAATCATGCAGATATAGGTTAATGCAAATAAAACTGCTGCTATTATCAGTCGGCTATCCATTTTACAACACCTCACAAAAAAAATTGGTTGTATAATAGTAAATCTATAAAAAAAAAGCAAGGTGCTAAAAACAATATCTAAAATAAATATGTTCTTAGCACCTTAGGCTTTTTCTAAAAAAATGCTCTGTAACCAACACACCTTACGACCAGTGTAGGTCCTTACACGAGTTAATCATATTAGGCATTGATATTACAGATTATCCTACACAAGACAGCACAAAGTGATACCTTCCCTGTCCTATCCTGCACGAATAAACCTCCTCATAATCCTCCCTCATACCTCAAAAGCAATGGTTTTTACTGAAGCGAAGCAAATATCCGCTCTAAGTTGCGTCGATAACGCTCCAAAAAACTCAAACCATCTTCAGAACTTTCCATAGTGTACAATCGTTCTGTTTTGATTTTCAACTCACGCGCAACCGTTTCGGCAATAGCAGAACTCGACATTGCTTCAGTAAAAATAACCGTTATACCAGTGCTCCGACAAAAATCTACCAAATGGGCAATACTTTTTGCGGAACTTTCACTTTCGTTAAAAACATTAGTTACCCCCTTTTGCATTAAACCAAAATCCCGACACAAATACCCAAAGGCTTCATGCGCAACTACAAGATTTTTTTTACGGCAAGTTGCAAACCGTGCACGAAATTCATCTCTCAACACCACGAGTTCACGCGAAAATCGCTTTGCATTTTCCCTATATACATGTTCATGTGCTGGATCAAGTCGACTCAAACTTTCTGCAATTTTTTCAACCATCTGCACCACTTCCGTAGCCCCCAACCAAATATGCGGGTCGTAGTCCTCATCATCCGAATGCCCCCCATGACTATGGTCATGTGCATGACCATCATGATCATCATCCACCTCAATCAAGGACATGCCACTTGACAAAGTAACAATTTTATTTTTGTCAAGCAACTTTCCCTCCACCAAATCCTCAATCCATTCTTCCATACCAAGCCCCACAACAAAAACCACATCAGCACCATTGAGATTCTGTATGTCCTTAGGGCGTGGCTCATAGTGGTGGACATCGGCCGTATCAGGTACAAGGGCAACTACATCGGCATATTCCCCTGCCACAATCAAAACTAATTCATCTACGGCATGAAAAGCAGTTGCTACCACTACCTTATCCTTTATCCTTTCCTGTTGCCCAAATGCAAAACCCGCAAAATAAAACCCAAACACTGTTACCAGCATCAATAAAACTTTTTTCATACAACTCCCTTTTGTATATATTTTTTAAGTATCTTGTTCTCCTACCTGATTGCGTATACTTCTACCACAAGCAGCACCGCCCAAGTGCATAGACAAACATAAAGCGAAAACAATACGCCAACCTAAAACCACTTTTGTTCCACCGTCCTGCATCGTATTATGCCGGGCCTTACTTTCTAAAAACAGCAAAACCCACCGCTTAAGACCACGCAGAAACTGCTTCTGTACACTACGAGCGCTGAACACTATAGCGCACTTCTAAAAACGGTGACGGGCATCGAAGCATCTAACCACTTTTTAGAAATTCACTATATAGTATACTAATAGTATACTAAAATTGCAAATGATTTGCAATATCTTTTTTAAAAAAAACTGCTCTTTTTTCATTTTTTATCCTAACATACAAATCGTAATAAACGGCGCTTTTTGAAAAAGGTTGAGTATCTTGACAAATTTTTACTTTTCATGTAGTTTACTTCGGTGAGGTTTTTGTGGAAGATGAAATTTTAACAATCGAAGAGGTTGCAAAGTATTTACGAGTTTCAGAACGCACTATCTACGATTGGGCGCAAAATACGGATATGCCCTGCGGGAAAATCGGAACGGTGTGGCGTTTTAAGCGAAGCGAAATTGAAAAATGGGTTAATGCAAAACTTTCGCCTTCACATTCACAAGTCCAAAATGATGAAGACTGTGACTTTCGGCGCATTATTTCGCCTGAACGCATTGCGTTTACAGATTTTTCTACCAAGCACGATGTCCTTATAACGCTCATTGACTTACTTGCGAAAGCGCCCCAAGTAAAAGACCGCGCCGCCCTAGAAACTGCTATTTTTAAGCGCGAAGCCCTTCTAACAACCGCCATTGGACATGGTTTTGCAATCCCGCATGTGCGTATTGATTCGGTTTCAGATTTACTACTCGCGGTTGCCATTTCAAAAAAGGATATTATTGACTTTAATGCTTTTGACGGAAAGCCTGTACGACTCGTTTTTATGATGGCAGCAAACAGCAACCAACATGCTTTATACTTAAAAGTTCTTTCAAAACTGATATTCAAACTAAAGTCCGAAAATCTCGCTGAAAAACTTTTAAAAAGCGAAACAAGCACCGACGCTTACAACATTATTATACAATAGAGGTTATATGACTATCAAAACACTAGCAAAGAGTTTAAGGGAAACAAAAAAAACAGCCCTTCTTACTATATTTTTTACTTCTTCGGAAGTTGTTTTTGAAATTATTATCCCACTCGTTATGTCACGCCTTATAGACTTAGGGGTCGACAAAAAAGACATGTCATTTTTACTTATTACAGGTTTTATACTATTGGGACTCGCCTGTATGCAACTTGTTACTGGCTTGTGTTCTGCCCACTTTGGAGCACGGGCTTCAGTTGGGTTCGGTAAAAACTTACGAAATGACTGTTACAAAAATATTCAAACCTTTTCGTTCGCAAATATCGATAAGTTTTCTACCGCTTCGCTTGTTACGCGCCTGACGACCGATATTACCAATGTACAAAATGCCTTTTTAATGATTATAAAAATTGCAATTCGCGCTCCTTCTATGATGATTTTCGCTATGATTGCGGCTTTTAGAATCAATGTTCGCATTTCGCTTATTTTTATTGCAGTTATACCTATTTTGTTTTTTTTACTGACATTGATTATCCGCAAAGTACACCCCATTTTTACACGCGTGTTTAAAACCTACGACAAATTAAACAATGTTGTTCAAGAAAATGTACGAGGCATCCGTGTGGTTAAAAGTTTTACCAGAGAGGACTTTGAAATACAAAAATTTAATACTATTTCTAAGAATGTATACACCGACTTTGTAAAAGCCGAGCGCATTATCACCTTAAATGGTCCTATAATGCAATTTTTTATCTATGTATCTCTTATTTTAATTTCCCTACTGGGCTCCCTCGCTGTTATTAAAAGTGGCAATAATAGTGCGCTTGGTTTGACAACAGGACAACTGACCGCTCTTATGACCTATGGCAGCCAAATCCTTACCAGCTTAATGATGATTTCTATGGTTTTTGCAATGATTACCATCGCAGGTTCCTCCGCCAAACGCATTTGTGAAGTTATCGAAGAAAAATCAGAAATTGTCAATCCTGAAAATCCTGTAATGGCTGTTGCAAATGGCGCCATTGACTTTGATGCTGTAGACTTTTCATATAAGGCATCGGGGCGCCCAGTACTTAAAAACATAAATGTACACATACGGAGCGGAGAAATGGTCGGCATTGTCGGAAGTACCGGTTCCGCAAAATCCACGCTCATTTCGCTTATTCCCCGATTATTTGATGTTACCAATGGAAGCGTCAAAGTCGCAGGCATTGATGTTCGCGACTATGACCTTGATGTTTTACGCTCGGCCGTTGCCATCGTTTTACAAAAAAATGAACTTTTTTCTGGGACAGTTCGCAGCAATCTTGAATGGGGCAACCCACAGGCAAGCGATGCCGACATAGCACAAGCCTTAAAAGCGGCCTGCGCTGACGAATTTATCGATAAACTGGAACTAAAATACGATGCGCCCGTTGAACAAGGTGGCACAAATTTTTCTGGTGGGCAAAAGCAGCGTCTGTGCATTGCACGAGCCCTCCTCAAAAAACCGCGTGTGCTTATTTTAGACGATTCAACGAGTGCTGTTGACACCGCAACAGACGCAAAGATACAACACTCATTTAGAGAACTCTTTAGCGAAACAACAAAGATAATCATTGCGCAACGAATAAACTCTGTCCGCTATGCCGATACCATTATTGTACTTGATGACGGAAAAATAAGCGCAACAGGCACACACGAGCAACTCCTTGAAACAAGCCATATTTATCAAGAAATGTACCATTCGCAACAAAAGCCATAACATACACAGGACAGACTGATACAAGCATCAAGCGTCAAAAAAACCCCAAGAATATTCTTGGGGTACAGTTATTTATATAGGAGTTAAAATGAAATAACCTTTAACTATTTTTTATTAACTACATCTTTCAAAGCCTTCCCTGCCTTAAACTTAGGGGTTTTGGACGCTTTAATCTTGATTTCGTCGCCGGTTTGAGGGTTTCGCCCCTTACGCGCAGCACGCTTTGAAACTTCAAATGTACCAAAACCAAGAAGTTGCACCTTCCCACCTTTTTTTAGCTCACCCTTTACAGCGTCAATGAAGGCAGATAAAGCGGCTTCATTATCCTTTTTAGCTAGACCATTAGCTTTAGCCATCGCATCAATTAATTCTGTTTTATTCATAATACTCTCACTTACTCTATAAAATATCTGTGCAAAATGCACAAGGTAGATTATAACAAAAACTAAAATTTTGTCAGTAGGAAAATAGGCATTTTTAAAAAAATCTAAGGAAAATCTCAAAATTTTTAAGTTTTTTTTGCATACTTGCAAACTTAAATTCCATTAAACTATTTACAAAGCCTATTTAGAGATTGTATTTATCCCGCACTAAAAAAACAAACGAGGATACATAAAACTATCTTGCTTTATTGCATCCTCGTTTTATAGGGGTTCGCGACAAACAACACCAAAAGGTGATACTGCCGCTTTAGCCCTTTCCAAACAAAGTTTTCGCCGTAATATTTCACGACGAAAACTTCGCTCCCATTTTCTTATAATCCCTGTAGCGAAAACTGCATGTTCAGGCGACTATAAACCACTAATAACTACCAAGCTGCTAAATATTAGGCAGAGCATTTAGATATTCAAGACCAGCTTCACCTTCAAAGTGAAGGGTTTCGTTAATCTCAATCGGTTCAGTCGGTCCGCCTGAAGCAGAAGGCATATCACTTCTTACCGGTTCAATGCGCCCACGAATAGCAAATGTACCATCCTTGTTGTCAGTAACGGTAACGGTTCCGCTATATGCGGGCCCGTTGGTGGGATTATCTAGCTCACCAAAAGTTATTGTATCTCCCTGAACAGTTCCACGTAACTCAATCCCTTTACCCAACACCAGCGTAGCATATCTAGTATCAACGCCTTCTATTTTTATGTCCAAAGATGTGTGTAAAGAAGAACCATTAGTCTTGTTAATCGCACGACCATTTAACTCAAACAAGTTTTCGAACCAGGTACGCTTTGAATCATATGGAATGCTAAGGGAAAGTCCCGCGTTCTCTTCTATAGTGTATTCGAATCTTTTACCTTCAAAATAACATATATTAAGTAAGTCTATGTACGCATTCATCTGGGTAGTCAATAGAGCCTTTCGTAATGCGGCAAGATCACCATTTTTCACTTTAAACTCTGTATAGAGTCGCGGAAGATCTTTTTCATTAGAGACTACCATTTCAACATATTTGTTTGCCTCCTGTTCCAACTTGTCATAGGCTTCTTTTTTAGTGACTAAATAACTTTCCTCCATGTTAAGTGTTGCTTTTTGCATACTTGCAGTAAAGGAACCAGATAGCCTTGGTTGATCTGTTGTCCCTGGCGTATCAGATGAAAAGGTAACGGTAGTAGAACCATAATTTACACCTATAGATGATAATACCGTTTTTTCATTTGTAGTCGCACCATTATTATTCCCAACGACATATATCGCACCATCCGCAAATTCAATGCTATTGCCCTGCATTAGTATTGCATCAATACGAGGAATAAACAAAGGAATCGTATAGTCCAACGAACTTACCATAGTTGGTCCTGCGGCTCTTTGTGTCGAAGGGGCTTCTACTTCTATACCTGAAAGCGTTACAGGAACTTCAATACGTTTATCCTGAATATCACGAGCCATTTTGAGTTTACCATTGTTGTCATATTTAAGTTCTTTAATATCATCAATAGTGTACTTAATAGTAAGTTTTTCTCCGCTACTAATGCCAACTCCAGTATACTCTGTTAGCAAATCTATTGTAGAAGGTGAAGATAAGACTTTTTCATCAATAGTATTTTGAATGCTTGAAAGCGCTAACTTATATGCGTCTATCCCACTCGGTATTTGTTTTAAGTCAAAAGGAATAGGTAGCGTAATTTTTTCACCCAAAACGGTAAATGACACAGTACCAGTAACTGTGCCGTCTGACGCACTAGCGTCAACCGTTACCGCTCCGTTATTATCAACACTGACACCGCCACCTTCAAACGACCATTCTAAATTGCCCACACCGGGAATATTTACAGGCAATGTAATCCCATTTGTTAATACATTTCCCAAACTAAACCTATCCCCGAGATATTTTTGCACTAACTCTTTGGTTTTATCCTCGATTGAAATGCTTGGAAATAGTATTTTCAACAGTTTTAGGCCAGTAGGACAGCCCACTAACAAAAAAGCAAAAAGTGAGAGAAACGCAATCCCTCGTGCAGTTTTTTTTGACATAAAGTCCTCCTAAATTAAAAGTCGGTTAAATTATATTAACCGTTTATTATAATATGTATGCACAAAAAAGTCAAGACAACAATCTATAGTTGCATGGAACAATTTTTGCAGAGATTGTGTTTCCCTGCATTCCTATACTAAGGGAAAGGAAACCCTTTTGACCGAGCAAAAGGGTTTCCTTTCCCTTAGGAACCCTTTCCTTCCTAAAACGCGGCTTAGGGCTCCGCCCTAAGAACCCACCTTAGAGTAATACGTTCCCTGTTATGCCCTATGGAATTTAAGCAAATCTGATATTTTTAAACCTATCTATAAATTGGTCAATATTAACTCGTAAACTAGTTGTTCATATTAAAAATCAATTTCCCTGAAAAGACACACTTTTGACCGAAGCAAATGCACTTTGAAAAAACATCCTTGTTTTTT